>JAGWVO010000062.1 GCA_018970845.1 Planctomycetota bacterium | reverse complement strand
AAGTAATGCTCAGCATTAATGAGCTGAATTATGGCTGCCACATCAGGGATCTAGGTGATAAAGATCACCTGGTTGTGTCTCGTAAGGGTGAAAATGGAAGGTTGTATGCGCCATGGATTTGGCTTTCCATTTCGAGTAGGGGCGAATGGTTTTTTCAAATAATGGATGAGGTCGGCTTTCTTATTCCAAGAAATAGCAGTATCGCCAATGTGGCTGTAGGTGTCATCAAAGAATTGAATGGATGCATGGAAATAACACAAGAAACTATTGCAAAGTATTCATTAAAAAAGATCAACATATTTAAAGACGGTATTCAATTGGATGTTGATTATTCGCAGCAGGAATCAAAATAACAATTCGATTGATTCAAAAGCCATTTGAATCGAGTGCTTCTGAATCTGAAATGCGTCGGGTGTCGGCGCAGGGCCAGGTGGTAGAGATGACCGACCGCAACGGCACGGTGCACGGCTATTCGTACGATGCGGTAGGCCGGATGACGGATTACCAGCAGGGAACGCCCGGTGACGCAGTCACTCGCACCCAGAGCTGGGATCTCAACCCATTGGGAAATTGGAGCACGGTCACCACCGACGGGGTGGACCAGATCCGCACGCACAATGCCCAGAACGAGATCACGGGGTATTGAAGAAGCCCGGAACGCAGGCACGCAGCGCCCGACTGTGCCCAGCGGCTCCGGTTTCCCTCCCGCTCACTCCGCCTTCGGCTTCTTTCGCGGGCTTTGGCCTTTCCTGCTTGGGTCGTGCGGTTGCAATTGCCTGCAATCGGGTACGCGCCCGGCTCCGGCGCTTTTGCCAACTCGGCCCGCTGCACCTTCATTTCAGGTCATGGTACGATGCCTCCCGCACGCAATGTGACGCCGGGAGGATTCGTCATGGCCGCAGCCCCCAAGGATCCCAAGGCCGAGCGCCTGGTCTCGATCGACGCTTACCGCGGTTTCGTGATGATGGCCATGGCCTCGAGCGGCCTGGGACTGGCGTCGGTGGCCGCGGCCAATCCCGACTGGGCCGCCGAGGGCACCTTCGCGGGAGGCCTGCTGCGCGCGGCGGCTTTCCAAGCCTCGCATGTCTCATGGCACGGTTGCGCCTTCTGGGACCTGATCCAGCCCTCGTTCATGTTCCTCGTCGGCACTTCGCTGGCCTTTTCCGTGGCCCGCAGGGAACAAGACGGCCAAGGGTATGTCGGTCGGCTCGGGCACGCCCTCGTGCGCTCCATCGTTCTGGTGGTTCTGGGGATCTTCCTCATCTCCAATGGCCAGCCGATGACCAACTTCTCGTTCGTGAATGTGCTCACCCAGATCGGGCTGGGTTATCCCCTGTTGTTCCTGTTGGCCGACCAGGGCTGGCGGATCCAGGCGGCGGCGTTCTTGGCCGTTTTGGCCCTTTCGTTCGGACTGTTCGCGCTCAACCCGCCCTTGGCCGCGACAGTGGCGGAAATTCAGGAATACCAGCAGTTCCGCAAGATGGAACCCGACACAGGCCCCTATGAGGGACGATACGCGGCATGGAACAAGCATGTGAACATCGCCGCCTCGGCCGACCGGCTGCTATTGAACGCGTTCCCCAGGCCCGAGAAATCGGCGCCCGTGTTTCACGACCGGCAATTCTGGATCAACGAGGGCGGCTACCAAACCCTGAACTTCCTGCCCTCGCTGGCCACCATGATCCTCGGCCTGATCGCGGGAGCCTGGCTGCGCACGGAATGGGGCAAGGCCAGCCAATGCGTGGCCCTGATCGGCGGCGGGGTGCTGTTCCTGATTCTCGGGATTGCCTGCGATCCGGCCATCCTGCCGCTGCCGGCGCTCGGAAAAGTGCAATCGCTTTGCCCCATCGTGAAAAAGATCTGGACACCTTCCTGGGTCTTGTTCAGCGGCGGCTGGGCCCTCTTGATGCTCGGGTTTTTCCACCTGGCCACGGAAGCCTGGGGCCGCAAGGGGTGGGCCTACCCGCTGGTGGTGGTGGGTCGCAACTCCATCGCCATGTATGTGATGGCGCAACTGCTCGGCCCATGGGTGGACTCCACCCTGAAAACCCATCTGGCGGCTGTGGACTCGGCCACGGGTTGGGCGATCGCGGCCGCGTTGACCGGCGGGGTGTTGTGGCCCGTGTGGCGGTCTCTCATTCGCCTGTCGTTCTACTGGGCCTCCTGCTGGTATCTTGATGCCAACAGGATTTACATCAAGATCTGACGGACCACGGCACTCCGCCCATGCTGAACCTGCACGCGCCCACCCCCGACACATGGATCGCCAAGGTGGGTGGCAGCCTCGAGGAATTGTTGCTGGACCACGCCCATTGCGAGAAGAAAGCCGCGGGCGTGGCGATGAACCTCCTGTTCTCGTATGTGGACCACCCCGATTTGGCCCGGGCGATGACGGCCATCGTGCGCGAGGAACTGGAGCACTTCGAACTGGTGCTTGGGAAGATCCAGGAACGCGGTTGGCCCTGGCGCAAGCTGCGGCCGTCGGCGTATGGAGAACGCCTTCATGGGCTGATCAGGCGGGAGGAGCCGGGAAAGGCCGTGGACAGGCTGCTGGTGGCGGCGCTGATCGAGGCGCGGTCGTGCGAGCGGTTCGGCATCCTCCGCGACAACCTCGCCGACCGCGACCTGGCCGCCTTTTTCGGTTCGCTTTATGAGTCGGAGGCCCGCCACCATGGATCGTATGTCCAACTGGCGCAACTGTTCGCTCCACGCGACGAGGTGAGGGAGCGCCTGGCGGAACTGGCCGAAGCCGAGGCTTCGATCATCTTGGAAGGCGAACCGCTGGCCCGCGTGCACTCATGAGCGTTCCGCTGGTTTCCTTGTCGCAAGTCTCCGCGCCCGGCATTTGTGATTGGACCTGGGAATTGAATCCGGGCGAACTCCATGTGCTGGCCATGGACCGGGGCGAGCGATGGTCGGCCGTCGCCGAGGTGCTTTTGGGCCGGAGGCGTCCGCTGAAGGGAACCGCCCAGTGGCCGATGCCGCGGCAGCAGGGCATGGAACACCGCTTGGCCGAACGGTTCGAGCATGTGCCGTTCGCCGGCCAGTCGCGCGCCTTTTCCACGGGCGATTACTTCCTCGGCCAACGCTACCACGCGGGATGGGCGGACGAGGGCCCCAGCGTGCGGCAATACACGGGCGGGGCATCACCTGAGATCCACGGCGCGCTTGAACTGGATTCCCTCTTGGATAGGTCTCTGATATCGCTTTCCAGCGGGCAGATGCGCCGGGCCCGGCTGGCCAGGGCGCTGGGGTTCCAACCCGCCGCCGTGATTCTGGAGGACCCGCTGGCGGGCCTCGACCGGCTTCGCAGGGCCAAGACAGCATCTTGGATCGGATCGCTATGCCGGCAGGGATTGGCCGCCGTGGTTCTTGTGGCCCGGCAGGAGGATTTCGCGGGCGCGGCATTGAGGCTGACCCTGCGGGACGGAAGGTTTCAGCGCGCGGAACCGGTGGCGGAGCGAGAGACCCGCGCGGAAATCCCGCCGGGTGAAGGCGACTCGGCGGCGGGCGAGGCCGTGCTTGAATTCAGGAGCGTGATGGTGCGGTATGGCGCCAACACCATCATCGACGGGTTCTCATGGACCGTGCGCCGCGGCGAACGATGGCACCTGGCCGGCGGTAACGGCGCGGGCAAAAGCACCTTGCTGGCCCTCGCCTGGGGGGATCATCCGCAGGTGTTCGGCAACGACATCAGGCTGTTCGGCCGCCGGCGTGGCGAGGGGCAGACCTTGTGGGAGGCGCGCCGGCCGATGACATGGCACGCCCCGGAGGTGCATGCCCACTTCCATGAACACCTGAGCGTGAGGCAGACCATCACCACGGGCCTGACCGGTTCGTTCACGCCGCCCCCGCCCGAGACGATCGATCAGGCCCGACTTGATGCGCTCATGGATCATTTCGCCCTGATGGAAGTGGCCGATGAGCCCTATCGGCAACAACCGGCACCGATCCAGCGGATGGCGCTGGTGGGCCGGGCCCTGTTCAAGCGGGCCGAGTTGATCCTTCTGGATGAGCCGCACCAAGGGCTGGCCCCCGGAGACAGGCATCGAGTCAACTCATGGCTGGAAAAGGATTTGCAGCCGAACCAAGCCCTGGTTTTCGCCACGCACGAGACCGCCGATCGGCCCGACTGGCTCAACCGTTCGCTCGACATGGATACCCTTTCTGCCTGAACTCGCGATTCTATCCCTGAATCGAACAGCGCCATCGGCGAATCAACAAGGATGAACCCGGGGGAAGTTCCATGGCTGTTGAAGTGATTGTTTCCGACCATCCCTGCCTAGGCCAGGCCGAGAGGCCGGGTGAACCTGCCAAGGCCGGCCAATGGCGCGCCAGCCTTGTGGAAGCCGGGCACAAGGCCGTGATCGTGGTGCCCACCAGCAGGCGCAGGCGGATGATGGTGCGCGAACTGGGCATCACCCGGGTGATTTTGCCGCGGATCACCACGCTTCAGGGACTGATCGGAGACCTTTCCACCAAAATCGGTTCCAGCCATCGTCCCATTGGAGGCGCCGAGCAGGCTCTGATGATGGCCAAGGCGCTGGCCAACGCCGGCTTTCATGCGGGCCCGGGACTCGTGAACGCATGCCTCATGCGCCGGCAACGCCATCGCGACCAGATTCCGCCGGTCGATCCGGCCGAGGCGGCCCATCCGCTTGACAAGGCCGTGATGGAATACGAGGCATTGCTGGCGGCCTCGGGCGTGGCCGACGGCGCGAACGCCGCCGATTTGGTCTCACACGATCTCGACCAATACGACTCCATCATAGCCAGGCATGTTCGCGAGGCGATGCCGCTGGTGCTGCTGGATGGTTTCCACCATTTCACCACTCCCGAGTTGAAATTCCTCGAATCCCTGGGCAGGGAAACCGAGGTCAGGCTGTGGCTTTCGGGCACGCGCGGCCAGCCATGGCATGAGGACGCCAACCGGATCCTTGAGGCGATGGCCCACGGCACGGGGCGCACCTTCCATGATGAATCGCCATGCGAGGGCACGCTGGCGTCGTTCGGCCGGGCATTGTTCACACCGGCGCCGGAAGGCGCGCCCGAAGGCGTGTCGCTTGTCGAGGTGACGCAGGAAGCGGACTTGCCGGATTGGGTGGCAACCAAGGTGGCTTCGCTGTTGCGCGCCGACGCGGCCCTGGCGGAAACGCCGGGGAACATCGCCATCGTGGCGCCAGACGCCTCCCGGGCCACGGCCGTCCGCGAGGCGCTCACGCGAGCCGGCATCCCCTGCTCGGCGCAGGCCGAATGGATCGGTGTCGCGGATTCGAGGCCGGCCCGGATGGTGCGGGCGGCCCTGGAATGCCGGTCGGGCCGGTTCCACCATGGCGACATCTACCAGTTGCTGGCCAGCCCGGTCATGCGCGGCGGACTCGAGGGAGCGCATTGGCTTCAGCGACTTCGCGCCCTCGGCATCGGCTATCTGCGATCACAGTCCGCGCAAGATTGGCTGGGTTTCTGGAACAGGGCGATCGATGCCGAAGCCGCGCGCGAAGGCGCCAATCCGGACGCCATCGAGGCGCTCAGGCAACTGGCCGGATCGGTCGCCAACCGGCTGGAAATGGTGGCGGGGGTTTTCGGCTCTCCCGTCGACGCGGCCAAACCGGGCGCCTGGCTCACCCGGCAGTTGGGCCTGTTCCTCGAACAACTGGACTACCAGAACAAGCTGATGCCGCGATATGCCCCGCCAGCCATACCCGACAGGGAAATCGAGGAAGACCAACTGGCCTGGCGCAACCTGGTGGACGCGCTCGATTCCCTGGCCGAAACGCCGGCCCGGCACTTTCCCATGGCGGGAGGCCAGCCCGATATCCTGCTGGCCCTCAACCTGGTTCTCGCATCCGACCGCTTCACGCTGCGATCCCACGACACCGACCGCGTGGGCATCATCCGCCCGCTGGCCCTGCGAGGCCTCAAACTCGACACGGTGATCTGGGCCGGTTTGAACGAGGGTGAATATCCGCCTTCAGGCCGCGCGGATGACGACTTGTCGGCCGACGAGAGGCACCGCAAGTCGCGCGAGTGGCGTTACCTGTTCGCGCAGGCCTTCGAGGCTGGGGCCAAAAGGGTGGTTTTGGCGCGCGCCAGGCAACGCGGCGAGGAGGAACGGCAGCCGGGGCCATGCTGGACCCATGTCGCCGAACGCGGGATCAACGCCGTGATTGAAACGCTAGGCATGGATGAGGCGACGGGCCTGCGTCGCGCCATGGCGGCACCTCTTCCGGCGGAAATTGTCCGTTGGTCGGCCAATCAGCATCGGGCCCACCTTGAGGAATGGGCCGTTCCGCTGGTGGCCGCGCGCTGGGGCGCCGACAAGGCTTTCAGTGCCACGGTGCTGGAGTCGTTCGTCGCCTGTCCGTTCCGGTTCCATGCCGAAAAAACACTCCGGCTGAAGGATGAATCCGAAGACCGTCTGGCCCTCACCTACGGCACCGCCGTTCATGCCGCGCTGGCGAACCTCGAACCAGCCGGCCAGCCGTTTCCCCCGACATCCGCCGCCCTGCGCGTTGCCCTGGACAATGAGTTGTCCAACCAATCGGCTTACCTTGAGGTTTACCATCGGCGGCAGGGGGAAAGGCTGTCCAACCGCGAGTGGCACAAGGCTCTCCACAACTCGGTGTCGCTGGGAAGCGAGGTCGAATTCAACATCACCATCGGCACGGATGACAAGGGCCGCGATGTGCGCGTGACGGGGCAAATCGACATCGTGGTGGAACTTGCCGACAAGTCTCGCGCCGTGATCGACTTCAAGACAGGTTCGCTAAGTACCCAAAGGGGTAAATGCTCCGATGGCAGGTTGGTGCAGCCCGGCCTTTACGGGCATGTCGCGCGGGTAGGCTGCGAAAATCTTCCGGGAACCCAGGTGCAGATTCACGCGGCCTATGTCGGCCTGGGGGGAACCCAATGCGACATCTTGCCCAGCCATGGAATGCCGGAAACCAGCAAGGCCAAAAACAGCAAAACCATACCACTTGACTTGGCCGCGGTGCCACAAACCATCATTCGCCATGCCGGCAGCATCCGCGCCGGAACCATTTCCCTGACGACATTCGGCCCGGATTCGAAAAAACCGGAATGCACCAGTTACTGCTCGATGCGCGACGCGTGCCGTTATTCCACGGCGCCCCAAGCCTGAACGACATCCAACCCGAGGAAACCATGTTTCACACGACCAGAACCTTTCGCGAACTCAACATCGAGCAACGGCACGCGTTGCGAACCCGCGGATTCCTGCTCATCAACGCCGTGGCGGGCTCGGGAAAGACCACCATGCTGGTGGCGCTGCTGCTGAAGTCGCTGATGGAGGACCGCGACGGAGACGGGAACCCCATCCGGCTCGACCGGTTCGCCGTCATCACCTTCACCCGCAAGGCCGCGGCCAACCTGCGAGCCCGTATTCGCAAGGCCATGGAGGCGGAACGAGACGAGACAGCCGACCCCATGTGGCGGACTTTTTGGGAAGGGCACCTGCGAGACCTGCCCGCCGCCGCGATCGGCACGATCGATTCGCTGGTTCAGGACAGGCTGAGGCGGATGGCCGTGGCGGGCTCCACGCGGTTCGACCCCTCCATTGAGGTGCTCGACGATGTCGGCCGCGAGATTCTCGCCGAAAAGGCGGTGAGGCGGGTGATGGAAATGGCCGCCGACCAGCCGAAAACGGAACTGGGGCAAGCCTTGGAATGCCTGGGAGGCGAATACCAGGCCAAGGATCTCCGCGGCAGGTTCCTCGACCTCATGGCCAAGGATGGGGATGGATCGACCGCTGCGCGAACGATCAACCTGCTGACCGACGGCCAGGGTGGTTACGAGAAGCTTGAGGCGATGCTGGCCAACCAGCCGCGCGATGAATGGACACGCATCTGGTTCCCGCTAGCCGAGGGTTTCCACGGCCGGCTTGGAAACGCCGTGACGGAATTGGCTGGAAGAACAACAAAGGCCGTTCTTGAAATACAAAAACTGCAGGCGGGCTGGAACCCAGCCGACGCCACCTCGCCTGAAAATTTCGCTGAACTCAGGAACGCCCTCTTTAACAACGAAGGCGAACCAAGAAGGCAAGGGTTGGCGGGTAGGGATGGCGTGTGCTATTCGGAATCGTTAGCCACGCTGCAAGCCGACATTCTCCCCGCCATCGACCCGTTCGACCACATGGTGTACCAGACCAACGAGCGGATTTTCGCCGAAAACGCCAAGTTTCCGGTTTACCGGGCCTGGGGTGTTTTCTTCGAGGCGGCCCACCGGGCCTACCTTGAGGAATGCCGCGCCGAAAACCGTTTCTCCTTCCATGACCTGGCCCGGTTGTTCGAGTTGGAGCTGGAAAACCTGTCGCCCGAACAATTGGGCGCCGCCGGGTTGCCGTTCACCCGGGTCATGATTGACGAATTCCAGGACAACACCTCGTTGCAATGGCGCATCGGCTGCCGCATCGCCGGCGGCCATGCCGAGGACCCATCCACTTGGAGCGGGCTTACCGTGGTGGGCGATCCCGAGCAGGCGATCTACCACTGGCGAGGCAGCAACGCCCAGCTCATGGCCGATGTCCGCCGGCAATACGAGGCTTCGAATCCGACCGCCCTGCCGACCTGGTACGACACCATTCGGCACGAGGTTGCGCCCGCAGGGAATGACCGGCCCAGCACGGCGGCTGAACAAATCGGTGTCGGCCAGTTGGCCCTGAACTTCCGAACCCGCGCGACCACCCTGGACCGCATCGACCGGTGCAGCGAAACCGCCATGCGGGCCCTTGGCATTCCGCATGTGAGCCTGCTGTCGGGCGAGGAGTTGAGGGCGCTGGCGGGAAGGCCGAACACGGTGCCGGCGTTGGCCGAAATGCTGGTGCTTCCGGAACAGCCGGGCGGAACAAACGCCATCGATGATGACGCGCCCGAAACGGAAGGGGAACCGGAAGACAAGGGCTACGACCCCGCCAGCCTGAGGGGCGTGGCGTCCCGGCTCCACCAGTTGCGCGATGAGAATGGTCTGCTTTGGCGCGACATGCTGGTGCTCGCGCGAGGCTTCACCAAGCTGATCGATCCGCTGCACGAAGCCTTCAGGGAAGCGGGGATTCCATACCGGGCCATGGTGCGCGAGGCCATTTGGACTCGTCAGGAAGTCCGCGATGTCCTCAATTTGGCCCGGTACTTGGCCAATGCCGATGACGGCCCCGCGCTGCTGGGAATCCTGCGCGGCCCGGCTTGCCGGCTCACCGACTCGGAGATCATGCTCCTGGCCTCATGGCGAGAGAGAGGAACCCCTCAGCAGGGCTTGGCCATGATTGGCGACCCCGCGCGGGCGCCCGACAACGCGCCGGCCATTGAAGCCTGGAACCAGTTGGGCGCCGACCGGGTGGAACACCTGCGCTCCGTGGCCGCTCGGCTGGCCTCGTGGCGAAGGCTCGTGGACCGCATGCCCCACCACGAACTTCTCCGGATGGCGCTCGACGAATCGGGGGCGTTCATGGCCATGGCCGCCTGGCTGGCTCCCGGGGGCACGGGTGCCGAAGCGGCGCGCCGCGTCGCCTCGGGAATCGAGTTTGTGCTCGACCGGGTCCGCGAGATCGAGCAGGCCCGCGCGATCACCATGGCCGACATGGCGGATATCCTTGACAGGCACGCCTCGGGGGAAATCCGGGAAGGCATCGAGCCGGATCTTTCGGCCGACGAGGACATGGTGCGCGTGATGTCGATCCACGCCAGCAAGGGCCTGGAGGCCAAGGCCGTGGTGCTGTTGGTGCCGGAAGTGGGAAAAAAGCCCCACCGGCCCAGGGGATCGGGCATGATCGTGGTGGACAGGCAGTACCTGCGCCCCGAAATCACCTTCGAGCAGGCGGCGCCCTACATCGGGTTGCCGTTGATGGACCTTCGGGGTTCCCATGAACGGGATGACAGGAATCCCCCGCCCAGCCTGTACCGCATCGCCCGCGGCACCGACAACGGCCATTACGAACGCGAGGAGGCCCGGCTGTTCCATGTGGCGATGACGCGTTCGGAAGGCACCCTCATCGTGGCGGCGCCGAGGATCACGAACGAGGGCGATTCACGCCACTGGCCCATCGTCTGGTCGCGTGATCACCTCACCCATGTCGATGCCGCTGCGCTTCCGCCCGCAACGGGGCAGGAAACGCCGTTCCGGCCCGCACCGGCGCCAACGCGCCCGCCGGCGGCTGCGCCCGCTCGGGTGGCCATCGCCGCCACGCGGCTTCAGGACATCATGGACCTGAAAACTCGGCAGGAGCAGGTCGAGGCGCTGCGGCTTGTCAGGCGGGGCCTTCAATCGTTTCCGGCGGGCGTTCCGAACGGCTGGATTGATGGCGACAAACCGCGCACCGAACTGGGGAAGGTGGTGGGCACGCTGGCGCACCGCGGGATCGAGATGATTGACGCGCTGCCCGCGGACAAAAACGAGCAATTGCGCTACCTCTCTGGTCAGGCGCGCCAGTTGCTTTCCGAAAGTTTCGACGAGGAGGAACCGGGGGAAGGGTCGCGCGTGGCTGGAGAGGCGGGGAAGGTTGCGGAGTCGTCCGCGGCGATCATCGCCCGGCTTGGGGAGCCAACCCATGAAGCCGTGCGGCGCCTGATGGCTCTGCCCGGCGCGGCGGAGGTGGATTTCGCCCTGCCGGTGGGAAACCAATGGCTGGTCACCGGCAGGTTCGACCGCCTGCTCGACAATGGCGATGTGATTGATTGGAAAACAGACAGGGGCGATCCGCGCGAAATTCGCGATCGCTACCGCGGTCAGATGGGGCTTTACGCCCTGGCGGTGTCTGAAGCCCGAAGGCTGAGAGGAGAAGGGGAAAGCGGGGTGTTTGTGAAGCTGGCCCTGCTGTCCACCGGGGATGTGATCAACCTGGAATACACCCCGGCCGAGATCGCCTCGAGCCGGCTCGTTCTGGAACAGTTCCTGACGATTCCATGACCGCCGCGTACCATTCGGCCATGTCGCGGGCCTGCCGGGCGGGATCAAACCGCTGGCGCGCCGCCAAGGCTGCGGCCGTTCCGAGGTTTTCCCGCAGGGACCTGAATTCGATCAGCCGTTCCAGTGCCAGGACCAAGGCGGCCTCGTCGCCCATCGGATACCCCAGGGCATCTTCACCATCGTGGAACAAGTCCTTGGCGCCACCGGAGCGGGCGGCAATCACGGCCCGACCGCAGGCCATCGCCTCGGCAATCACCAGGCCGAACGGCTCAGGACTGGTGGAAGCGTGCACCACCACATCCAGGGCCCTGTACACAGCGGGCATCTCGGCCTGCATCGGTATGAACGCCACCTCAAGGCCCGACCGGCGGGCCAACGCCTTGAGTTCCTCACGGGTTCGCTGGGCTCCAGTGGCATAGATCGGTCCACCAATGATGAAGTATCGAACAGGTCCGGAGGCTCTTGCTCGCGCCGCGGCCCTGATGAATAAGTCATGCCCTTTCCAGAGGGCGTAGGTGGCCACCAATCCCACGCGCACCGTGCCAGAAGGTGCTTCGGCCATACCGGCAAGTTCGTCAAGCCAGGCACCATTTCCCGTACCCGGACAAAACCGCGCGGTGTTTACCGCATTGGGGATCACACTGACAGGAACCCTCGGCACGGCCCTGAGAAAATCCACGGCCACCGCATCGCTGACCGCAATGGCTCCGGCAGCATGCCCGGCTACCCTGCTGAGCAACAAGGGAGCCAGCCTTCGGAATCCCACGAAATCGTGCAGGTGCCATGCCACCTTGCACGGGGGGGACGCTGCCAGGCTTGCCAGAAGGTGGGCTTTCAGGCCATTGGCATGGATGATGTCAGGCGCGAATTCCTTAAGCCGTTGACGCAGCTTGGCGGCAAAACTCATGAGGGCCGGATAGGCCAGCAGGCCGTTGGCAACTGTTGCCAGCAGGCCGCCTCCGCTGTCACCCAACTTGGCGAGCCGGGCTGGCATCGGTTCTACCGCACACCGAACCTTCCGATTCCGCAATTCAGCTAGCAAAGGACCGTCTGAAAGGGCCAGCACGAGAGGTTCAATCGCGTGAGAACCCGTACGCCAGGCATCCAGCAGGGTAAGGAGCACGCGCTCGGCGCCCCCTATCTGGCCCACGGGAGAAAGAAAAACGACCCTCACTCGCCAGAAGCCAATCGGGAATAGGCATCGTGAATGATGGCGGCATGATTGGCCCAAGTGAAACGGGCAGCATGATGCAATCCAGCTTCAGGGTCGTGGCCTTCCATGGCGGAAAGGGTGGCTTGAACAAAACCATGGATATCGCCCACGGCAACATGCCGGGCCGCACCGCCGCCAGCTTCCCGTAGTGTGGGCAGGTCGCTGGCCACAACAGGTGCGCCGCAGGCCAAAGCCTCAATCACCGGCAAACCGAAGCCTTCGTTGTCGCTGGGCATCAACACGACACGGGCGCCACGGTAGAGTCGGGCCAATTGTTCCCTTGAGAGCCCTCTTCTCTGTTCAACATCGCCCACAAGACCCAAGCTCTTCAAAAAGGACCGCTGTTCCGGGGAGAAGGTTCCACCCGCTTGAATCAGCCTCAGGCCGGGGCAATGCTTCCGGACTTCCGCAAAGATGCGCAGCAGATCGTTCACCCGCTTGCGCGCCACGCACGAACCCACATGCAATAGGTAGTTACCGACCTCGCGCGGCCCGGTCGGATGGAACTCTTCGCACACGCCCAGCGGAGCGAGAATAATGCGGTCCGCAGGCCAATAACCGATCATCACAAGGCGGTCGCGCAACGCTGAGGAATTACAGAACAAAACCGCGGCGCGCCGCAAGCCTTTCCATACCGAGCCAAACACCATGGAATGCCACCACGGCTTGGGCAGACTTGGATTGAGAATCGGCTCGAAGGGGATGAGGTCATGAACATAAACGCCCACCCTTTCGGGGGGTAACACCAGCGAAAGATGGGCGTAGCTATGGTCGACCACATGAAAAAAGCCCGCGCGGGCAGCTTTCCGGCAGACATGGAGCGGATATCGAACATACCGGTTCCAGGCACGGTCAAGGTTCCACGGTATGCCTCGGTTCCTCGAGGAAAATACCCGCCGGAATCCCGGCAGCATCACCCTGCAATCGGTCGGCCAAGATGCCGCCAACCTCTCGGCACAGAGGTCCATGCTTGGCCATTGTTCTTGAGGGAAAACGGGGAGGATAACAGCATCTTTCAGGATCCTGTTAATCATATTTATGATATGATTAAGCGAATTATGTCCAAAGCATTTTTCAAACCATTTTCTAAAATTATTTTATCGCGAAATTGCAATGTATTTCTTTTTATTTCCAAATCACTCAATGCCAAT
>JAGWVO010000587.1 GCA_018970845.1 Planctomycetota bacterium | reverse complement strand
CTTCCCATGTCTTGGGTTTTTTCTCGGACAGTATCAGCCTTTCGAACCGGCGGGGATGCCGGCACCCGGTCCGTCAACCTGCCCGGCAACTCGCAGTGTCGATTGCTGGTGCTGCACGAAGCCCGTGCCCGCCGGGATCAGGTGTCCGAGGATCACATTTTCCTTGAGGCCCACCAGTTGGTCGACCTTTCCGGCCAGGGCCGCCTCGGTGAGCACCTTGGTGGTTTCCTGGAAAGAGGCCGCGGAAATGAAGCTTTCCGACTGGACCGAAGCCTTGGTGATTCCAAGGAGAAGAGGCTTGGACTTGGCGGGGGAGGGCTTTTCCCAAGTGGCCGGCTTGCTTCCGGCGTCCTCGAGTTCGCGCTTCTCCGTCTCGTAGGCCTCCTTCGAGATGATCTTGCCCGATTCGTATTGGGAACCATTCTGAGTCTTGATCTTCACGCAATCCCGCAACCGCTCATTGACGGCGCGGAAGGCGAACTTGTCGATCACCGAACCGGGAAGGAGTCCGGTGTCTCCCATTTCCGTCACCTGCACCTTGCGGAGCATCTGGGAAACGATGATCTCGATGTGCTTGTCGTCGATGTCCACGCGCTGGTTGCGGTAGACCGACTGGATCTCGCGCACGAGGTAGTTCTGCACCGCCTCGATGCCGTTGATGCTGAGGATGTCATGGGGAACGAGCGGGCCATGAACCAGCGGGTCGCCCGCCTTGACATAGTCGTCGGCCTGCACGCGCAGGTGCTTGCCGGCGGGAATCTGATGTTCAACTTCCTTGCCGGTGCGGTTGCCGCGGTCGTCCTGCTCCATCACATAGATCGTGCGCTTGTTGCGCTTCTTGTCGCCAAGCCGGATGGTTCCGGTCACCTCCGCCATGACGGCGGGGTCGCGGGGTCGGCGGGCTTCAAAGATTTCCGTCACGCGGGGCAAGCCGCCCGTGATGTCCTGGGTGCCGCCCAGTTCGCGGGTGGTCTTGGCCACGAGCATGCCCGCGCGCACCTTTTGGCCGTCGGTGACATCGATGAAGGCCTTCTCCGGAAGGTAGGTGGCCCACTTCTTGTTGCCCTTGGCGTCTTCGATCACGATCTGGGGATGGCGGTCTCCCCGGTGCTCGAGGATCACGAGGCGCTCCTGGCCTGTGTCGCTGTCCGTTTCGCGGCGCAGGGTTTCGCCGTCGATGATGTCCTCGTATTTCACGATGCCGTCGGTTTCCGCCACGATCGGGATGATGTGGTGATCCCAGCGGCAAATGACCTCGTCCTTGGCCACTTCCTGGCCATCGGTCACGAACAGGGTTGATCCATAGGGGATGGCGTAGGTTTCCACCGAAGCGCCCTTGGCTCCGCTGGTGATCGAAACCTCGCCGTTCCTCGAGGTGACGATCCGCTGTTCGCCGGCTTCATCCCCAGTTTTCAGCACCGTGGTGACACGGTTGAACTTGATCTTTCCAGGCTTGCGGACCTTCAGCTGGTCGTCCACCACCTCACGGCGGACCACGCCACCGATGTGGAAGGTTCGCATCGTGAGTTGGGTGCCCGGTTCGCCGATCGACTGCGCGGCGATGATGCCCACAGCCATGCCTTCCTCGACCATGGAGCCCGTGGCCAGGTCCATGCCGTAGCACAGCCGGCAGATTCCAAGGGCGGCCTGGCAGGTCATCGGGCTGCGCACCATGACCTTGTCAAGGCCCATCTCGCCAAGCTTGTCGATTTCCTTGCCGGCTTCCCAAGTGATCAGTTCGTTCTCTTCCACGAGAACCTTGTCGGTGGTGGGGTGGCGGATGGTCTCATGGCTGACCCGTCCCCGAAGGATTTCGGAAAGGGGCCGCTCGACCTCGTCACCCTTCATCAGGGCCTGCTTTGTCACGCCCTGGGTGGTGCCGCAGTCATGCACCGTGATCACCACATTCTGGGCCACATCGGCCAGCTTGCGGGTCAGGTAACCCGAGTCGGCCGTCTTGAGGGCGGTGTCAGCCAACCCCTTGCGCGCCCCGTGCGTCGAGCTGAAGTACTCCAGCACCGACAGCCCCTCGCGGAAGTTCGCCTTGATGGGGGTCTCGATGATTTCGCCGTTCGGCTTGGCCATCAGCCCACGCATCCCGGCCAACTG
>JAGWVO010000586.1 GCA_018970845.1 Planctomycetota bacterium | reverse complement strand
GAGCCAACCGAAGCTGGTAGAGGAAGGCGATCACCAGGCCCGCCACCATTCCCAGCAGCACAAGCCCCTTGCGGTTCCAAAGGATCTGGAGAAGTTTCGACGAATCGTCCTCGCGCGGAGGAACGGCCATCCTCGTGACCGAAGATTCCCGGGGCGTGACACGGATGGGAAGGTCTTTCATGGCTCGACTCCGCCGGCGGAATGGCCAGAGAATGCATGATTGACCGCCGTGGTGGCCAAATCAAGGGCCAAGACCTTCTGCCTGAGGCTTTCCAGCGCGGGTTGAAACTCGGAGACAACCTTGTCGACTGGCAGGTCGAGCTTGAACGACCGAAGGCTCACCCGGCCGAAAATCCGGCCTGTCGCCGAAACGGGAAGGTCGAGCTTCCAATCCGAACCCGGTTCAAACTCGACGCCGTCATCCCATCGGCCGTGAAATGATTCGCTGGCCCAAGGCATGTCGATGTCGAGCGTGATCGCGCCGATACCCATTTTTCGGGCAAGGCCAACGAACTGGAGCCATGCCTCGTCCCAGCGCCCCTTCCCCTGGAGGTGAAGCGCGCGGTCGGCGTCGGGCTGGGAAATCCTCGCCCGGGGTGGAAGCGCCAGTTCACGCAACCGACGGGCCACAAGCCGGGCCTCGGCGCGGCCGAAAAGACCTGTTCCCACCAGCGTTCCCCCGGCCAAGGTCATGGCGGCCCAGGCGGGCATGTCGCTTCCGGTGAGTTGTGCCACCACGACCATGAAACCGACGGACGCTCCAACCAGAAAGGCCAGGCCAGCGGCCCTTGCGGGCTTGAAGCCGGCAAGGGCCAGGCAATGGTGGAGATGACTGCGATCCGCGCTGTAGATGCTTCGGCCGGTAAGTCGTCTCCTCACGACAGCCGCGAGGGTATCGATGATGGGCAGGAACAGCACGCCCGCGGGCACGGCCAGCGGCAGGCCGGAGGAATGGAAACCCGTATGCCCGCAGGCCATCGCGAGCATCGCGATGGATGCACCCACCAGCATGCTGCCGCAATCACCCAGATAGACACGGGCGGGCGGCCTGTTGAAGGAAAGGAATCCGAGCATGCATCCGACGAAAAGACTGGACGCGACAACCACTCCCGGCAAATCGCCGATCAGGCCGATGACTAGCAGGGTCGCTCCGGAGGCGAGGCCCACCGAGCCCAGAAAACCATCCATTCCGTCCAGAAGGTTCGCGGAGTTCATCGCGCCGACAAGAAGGAACACGGCCAGGAACGCGCCCCAGCCTCCGAGTTCCCAATGGATGCCGGTAATCGTGATCGCATCGATGGATTGTTGCCCCGGCAGGACGATCAGCATGGACGAGACAATCTGGCCGAGCAACTTGTGTCGGCCGCGCATTCCGAAGCGGTCATCCAGCACACCCAAGGCAACCACCAGCATCAGGCCCAGGCCGATCCAGGCATGATGAGGCGCGAGGATGCCGGGCATCCAGGGAAGGGCCAACAGGCCTGCCATGGCGGCGCCCGCCACCATCGCCAAGCCGCCCACCCGGGGAATGGGAATTTGCCCCGGCTTGCGCCTGACATCAGGCTGATCGACCAAGCCCATCCGCATGCCGGCCATCATGGCCATGGGCATCGCCAACATGGTTGAAAGGGTCGAGCATGCGAATATGCCGACGAAGGGAATCAACCCCGAGTCGTGGACGGGAACGAATAAACCGATCCACGAATCATTCTCGGGTGTTACGAGCATCGCGCCAGCATGAGATCGTCGAGGATCACGGAAACACCCCTGCGGATGAAATCGACGGAAACAAGGAAACGCCTACCGGAAACCGTGTCGAGGATGTGGCCGCGAATTCCTCGGAGTGGACCGCGAGTGATCTCGACCGGCATTCCCGGAGCCAGCCTGTCCACCGCCGTGAGTGGAACGCCCAGGTTGATCAGGGATTGGACCTGCCGAAGCTCACAAACCAGTTTTTCCTGATCGATCACCGACTGAACGGAAACCACTTGTCTGTGACGCAGGAGATACGATGTTTGTTCCCGATCCGCAAACGCAAAGACATACCCGGAAAAAAGCGGCAGATTGGCAACCCTGATTTTTCCGCGTATCAGGCTTCGGCTTTGCGTGCATGGC
>JAGWVO010000585.1 GCA_018970845.1 Planctomycetota bacterium | reverse complement strand
CCATCCACGCGGGCGATGTACCAGATGTCCGCCTGGCCCTGGGGTTGCGCCCGGGCGGGTTGAAGCGCCAGGGGTAGCAAGCCGGCCAGGCTTGCCAGAAGGGCCACGGGAATCATGATGGCCAGATTTCGCCAGCGAGCGGGCATTCCGGGTCCCCGGTCATGGTGTGTGCCACCAACCATCGGGTTCCGGGGGGGGAATCGATGAGCGTAATCGTGCGAGTTGTGGGTAGCTTGGGAGAGATTTGTGGTATTCTGGGGGATGTTTTCTAGTCGGTCAAGAAAGCCGCTTGGATAATTTTGGTTGATTGGGGTGTTGGGGTTCTGAATTCCGGGAACAACCCACATCCACCGAATGATCGCCAAAAAATTTTATCAAAAAATGAAGTCTGTCCCGTCCTCCCGTTCCTCCATCCCCCATAGATTGCAGCAACGGGTTTCGCCGGCACGACACAGGGTGGATTCATGACCGACGATCAATTTCGCTTCCTGTCCGGCGACGAGGAAATGGAAGGATGGGAAGCGGACGGAGGGTTTCAACTCTCCCCCGCCATCATTCCCATGCCTGCCAGCCTCTGGCGACCGCGGGAGGCCTACCGCAGCGGCATTCATCGCGTCGGCAATCGCAAGGTGCCAACCTTGGCCGCAGCGATTTCCGCCGAACGCATCCTTCCGGTGTTTCTCGACCTTGTCGCACCGATGGGGCCGAGCGTCGATGTGGTGCTCGAGACCAGCCATGGCTCGCGCGGGGGCAAGCACCGAGACCTCGCCCGTGAAGGCATCGACCTCACGGTGCTATCCAGCCACCTGCTCGACTTCGAGGATTACCTGCTCGCCGACGGACTCACCGGCCTCGTGGTCTGCTCGCAGGCCGACCGGCCCCTCCAGGAGGTCCAACTGGACGAGCACAAGGTGTTGGTCGTTTACGCTTACGACCTCAGGCCGTTCATCGAAGTGATGAACCGGCATGGGATCCATGAGGAAAGGGAGATGATGCTCATCCTCGAGGACGAGCACGCCCATCGTTCGAGGCCGGAGCATCCCTCGATGTTCCAAACCCTGGCGGCTCGCCTGTCGATGAGCGAGGCCGCGGAAACCGCCGGATCGTGAAGCGGCGGGCGGACTAGGGGAGGGGCAGGTCGCGGAATTCAAACGGAACCGAGTGTTCGGTGGTTTCCCACACGGTGTAAACCAGCTTGGCGGGCGGTCCGACTTGTCCCCGGGGAGGCGGCATTCCGGGAAGGCCCGGCGCGCGAGGCTGCGGGTTGGCGCCCGCGGGCGGAACGGCGAAGGTGAAGGTCAGTTGGGCGAAGTTCGGGCCGCTGTTGCCCCAGGAACTCCCCTGATTCATGAACTTCCTGCCTTGGGCATCCTGCAGTTCGATCCTTTGGTAAAGCGAGTTGAGCCAGGTGTAGTCGCCGCTGGTGGCTCCATCCTTGCCTTCCCGCACGGCCAACTTCACGGTGACGAGCTTGGCGGGTGTTTCCTGGGCATCCTCGATCGTGAATGTGGTGGTGCCTATGGTGGCGGTTTGGCCCTTGGCCTTGAGGATTTCAGTCGTGAGTGGAACGGGCTTCTGCTCGACAAGCAAGACGCAGGAAACGGAACCGCGCACAAGCTTGATGTGGGTGGAACGCTCGCTGGCGCGGCGCATCGTGGCTGTGAATCCCTGCGATTGAGACCTGTAACCGTTGCCGTATCGGCTCACATGGCGGACGGCGCCCCCGTTCCAGCCGGGTTCGCCCGGAAGCGGCCCCATCAATGACTGGTCGAGGTTGTCGATGGCCATGCTGAGGCGGGGTTCGGCGACACCCAGCAGCGGAAGCCTCGGCTCCGCGTTGATGTTGAGACCCAGGGTGAGCGAATCGGTGCGGCGGTTGGTGGCGCCGGCCCCCTGATTGAGGTCGATGTTGCGAAAGTTCTGCACATTGGTCGCGGTGACCCGGAACGGGCCGTCGTACCAGGCATGCTCGGGCGGCTGGCCTTGGCCCAATCGGATTCGGTCATCCCCGAAGCCTTGCTGAACGACACACCCGGCCTGCCTGCCGGCCATGTCGAGGGCCTGCAGCAGCGGCACGCGCCCGCGGGGCAATTGGACCGGCTTGTCCTGAAGGTTG
>JAGWVO010000584.1 GCA_018970845.1 Planctomycetota bacterium | reverse complement strand
GGGGTTTGTCACCTTGGACAAGTGATCGAGCGATGACTGGATCCTGTTCCCATCCCTTGAACTGATCGCTTGTTCCAAGTGAATTAGGGCTGATCCAATGGCGGTTCTTTCTTCAGGGAGCACCTCATGTTCAGGGTTTTCCAAGACTTTTCTGGTATGAGATGCCAAGCCTTTCCCTTTTTCAATCAGTTCGATGGTTCGTCGTTCATGGAAGTCTTCCCTGGCGTGTTCCACGCTTTCGAGCACGATCCTGTCGACCTCATCCTTGGTCAGCCCATGAGCTGGTGTGACGGTCACCTTTGCTTCCGTTCCGGATCTAATTTCCTTCGCTGTCACCGTGAGGATTCCGTTGGCGTCCACCAGAAACGCGACATCGACCTGAGCCATTTGGGCCGGCATGGGAGGTATTCCAGTGAGCTTAAACTCCCCGAGTTTCTTGCAATCCTTCGCAAGTTCCCGCTCACCTTGAAAAATGTTGACAATTACTGCTGTTTGGTTGTCAACGCCCGTTGTGAACCTTTCGATGGCCTTGGCAGGCAATGGACTATTGCGGTTGATGAGTTTGGTAACGGCACCGCCCAAGGTTTCGATTCCAAGAGATAAAGGCACCACATCCAGCAGCAGTGTTTGCTTCCGCCGTCCAGAAAGAATTTCTGCCTGGATCGCGGCACCCAAGGCAACCACTTCATCGGGATTGATGTCGGTATGCGGTTTTTTTCCAAAAAGTTGCTGGACCTGCTGTCTGACCAAGGGGACCCTCGATGATCCACCCACCATGACCACTTCCTCTATTTGGGCTGGTGACAACTTGGCATCCTTGAGGGCTTGCTGGCACCTGACGATGGTGAGATCGACAAGATGTTGGATGGATGATTCAAAGGTTTCCCTTGTTATTGTCATCGAATGGGTTTTTCCACTGGAGGGATCCTGCCACTCCAGGTTTGTCAATGATTGATACGAGAGTGTTCTCTTGGCAGATTCCGCCGCAACCCGAATAGCCTGTATCGTGCCTGGCGATAAAATTGTAGATCTGTCCAAGCCTGAGAGCCTGATCACTAATTCCATGAGGATCCGGTCGAAATCATCACCTCCCAACCGGGTGTCACCGCGGGTGCTTAGCACCTTGAATACACCATCCTTTATGGAAAGAATGGTGCAATCAAATGTTCCGCCTCCCAGATCATAAACGGCCACCACGCCATTCTTTTTTCTGTCCAGCCCATATGCCAATGCCGCTGCCGTCGGTTCGTTCACAATCCTGATGACATCGAGGCCCGCCATTCTTCCGGCATCCCTGGTGGCTTGCCGTTGTGAGTCGTCAAAATATGCCGGGACGGTGACGACAACTTTCCCTTGGTGGCGTGTTCTTTTGGAGATTTCCT
The DNA here is from genome assembly GCA_018970845.1 of Planctomycetota bacterium. Taxonomy (GTDB): domain Bacteria; phylum Planctomycetota; class Planctomycetia; order Gemmatales; family Gemmataceae; genus REEB421. Next base: position 739 of record JAGWVO010000584.1, on the reverse strand, counting down.
TGAGTATGGCCGCTGAAATTTCCTCTGGCGTGATCAGGTTCTTGCCAAGTCTGATTGCCACGGTGTTCCGGTCATCGGCAGTTGCCTTCTCGGTAATTTCAAAGGGCAGTAGTTTTGCATCTTCACCAATATCGCTGAGCGATTTTCCCATGAACCGCTTGACGCTGAAGACGGTCATGCATGGGTTGGCCAGTGAGAAATCCTTGGCGTTGTCTCCCACTAGCCATGAACCTTCATCCGTAAGTGAAACAATGCTGGGGACAATGATGGGACCGTGATCATCTTGAATGATCACGGGTTTTCCGTTCACGAATTCCGCCGCAAGGCTGTAGGTTGTTCCGAGATCGATTCCAATGATTCGCTGGTCATTCATGGAAAACTCTACCTACCCATGGATTCGAGAACTGCATGGGAAATGGGCGCTGAGGGATTTGAACCCCCGACCCGCACGGTGTAAACATGCCGCTCTACCCCTGAGCTAAGCGCCCCATGTGCTGTATAGGAAAGTTTCAGTTCTCTTGAATGGCAACACTCCTCTCCAAGCTTTCAATAAAGGCGATTTGATTGAGAAGCATTCTTATATCCAAATGATTGTCCCGGCTGATTGGAACATCCAACCGGATTTTCAACTTGGAGAATGCATTCAATTTAATGCCTGTAATATGGCTTGATAGACTCTCACGCTCGCCAATCGTCGTCGATAGCGCGAGCTTTTCGCGGATGGCAATCATCTCCTCCA
>JAGWVO010000583.1 GCA_018970845.1 Planctomycetota bacterium | reverse complement strand
GTCGAGGGGCTTTCTTCAGTTCTCGCAAAGAACTCTGGTTGGCCAGAAACTTGGATCCTAGCCGGGGAAGGTGAGGAATGCCTGAAGGAATGGCTTACTGAATGGAATATGCCAGGATCCATCATCAGCTTCGATGAATTGGCCTATGAAGAATCTTCCAGAGATGCAGCAGCTGTAAGTGTCGCAATACTTGCCAATCGGGCTTTCTCAGCGTGAGCTATCCAACAATTATCAAGTTGGGTGGCAGTCTTCTTCATTGGGAGGGATTAAAAACTTCGTTGGCCGGATTGTTCCAATCCTTGAAAGGCCCCTCGGCAATCATTGTTGGCGGTGGAGTTCTTGCCGAGGAAATACGCCGCTGGCATCTACAACATTTTTCAAATGAAGAGGCCAGCCATTGGCGTGCCGTTAAGGCCATGGATATCAATGCGGACCTGCTTCGTGACTTGTGCCAGGAATCTCAACTATGGACGTTGCCATTTCCGCCTTGGAATCAATTATCGGTAAGCAAGCAGCCGTACTTGCTGAAACCAACGTCCTGGCTTGAATGCATCGCCAATTCCAATTTCGATCATGACTTGCCAAGAAATTGGAACACCACCAGCGACTCAATCTCACTTAAGTTGACTTTTGAGTGGCGGTGCAAAAGATTAATTTTATTGAAATCATGCGATAGGCCCGCTGGCAGTTGGATCGAATGCGCCAAAGCCGGTGTGATCGACTCAAACTTTCCAAAACTGATTGATTGTTGTAATATTTTACCGCAAATCGAGTGGATCAATTTGAGGAAACTGCAAGGAAATCAACCCAATCTTTAACTTGACTATGTTCAATGGTGGCCATCCTATCGGAGCCAATACAAAAGGCACCTCTGGCTGCAATATAATCGGGCCTTAAAGCAACCACGGCTTTGAGCGATGACTTGGTCAAGGAACCGGCCAATGCAATGGCCATCCCTTTTCCTTGAACCAACTCAATAATGTCTCGAAGGCGATCGCAAGTGATATAATCCAGAATTCCCCCTCCATATTTGCAAAATGTGTCGATAAGAATTGCTGGCATTGAAAGTTCGATTGCCATATCTACGCAATCAGACAAATCGGGAGACATGGCTCTCGCACGATCTGCGTAGGCACCAAGAACCAAGCGACTACCCAAAGCTCTCAATATTTGATCCACTTTTCTTGCGGAGTCCTGCCAAACGGATCCGCTGCAACCTTCCAATCCGATTTTGGCAAAGCGAATTCGCTTCCATGGCCAATTCTTGGGAATTTCGTTCAGCTTTCTTAATTCACCCAGTGCGGCACTAAGTGGCACAGTTGATCCATTCAATTTTTCGGAAATCGCTATCAGTTCATCGCTTGGTGCCTTTCCCAACGATCCCAATGCAGGGTTTTTCACATCAATCCAGACATTTCCGCCTTTTAATGCTTCAATGCATTCTCCATAAGTCTTCACGCTGACAATAAGCCGGGTCATGTTGGCCATTCCAAATCAAAACTGAATATGGTTGATAAGGTTTCCTTCGTGTTTTTCATTCCAGGCAGATTTTATGATGACTCGCCGGTTAGTGTAAGGAACCTATGCCATGGCCTTTGATTGAACAACCGGCTTACTCCGGACCACTTGATCTCCTCCTGTATCTCATTGAACAGGAGGAGATTGATCCGGTCGCGATTAAATTGAATTTGGTCATCGATCCCTATCTTGCCGCTGTACGGGCTTTGAGAGAAATCGATCTTGATGAGACAGGTGAATTTCTCATCATTGCATCTTCCCTGCTTGAAATCAAAAGCTCGAGGCTTCTGCCACAAAAGCTACAATCGACTAATTCGCCAATAACATCGCAGCCTGACGAACTAGTGGTGGTCGATTCGAAAGAGGAATTGATACGCCAGCTAGCGGAGTATCGCAGGTACCGATCTGCCGCTATGGCTCTTCATGGAATGGCCACGGAACAATCAAAACGATTGAGTCGACGGAACGCAGTAAGGGGGACATTACCAGCCAACTTTCAGCCCGTGGAATTATGGGATTTGGTAAGCTCATATGCCCGTCTAGTCAGGGAAACCCGACCTGCCTCGGTGGAAAGGTTGGTTGTGGATTTTGTTCCTCTTCCAGT
>JAGWVO010000582.1 GCA_018970845.1 Planctomycetota bacterium | reverse complement strand
TGATCCACTCGAGGCATCCAAGGTGCTGCGAGGCGACAAGGTCGACCAGCCCTTCCGAACCGAGTCCCGCTCCCTTGAGGCCCAACGACCTGATGTGGCGAAGATGCCCGATGGCAGCGATGGCCCTTCCCGCCTCGGGATTGCGCGATTCCATGAAAATCAGGTTGATGTGTTCGATCGGATGTTGGGCGTGTATCTCGCTCGCGCTGCTCAGGTAGATGTCGGCGCGGATGTCGATCGAGTGGATGAATCCCCTGTTGAACGACCAGTTCGCCGCGAGCCCGGCGACCGGCCCGGCCCATCGGGGGCCAAAGCTTGACTGCATTTCCCTGTGCCTGCGGGAGAGCTGGTTTCTTTCCTGCGCCGAGAGGTCGTGCTGTTCGAGAGCGCAGCCAATCCGGATGAATTCGCTCCTGGCCGTTGCCAGCGAATCGCCGGAACCGCCGGGATAATCCGCCAGATAGTCGGCATAGATCAGCCGGGGGAGTGACTCCCTCGGCGATTCAAGGATGTTCCGAAGGAGATCCTCCTCCATCGTGGCCATGGCCTGATTATACGGCCGCATTGGAGCCGGAAGCCAAATACCACTATGATGATGGGACGATGGCGCACCCCCCGGCGTCGTCGGCCGCCAGAGGGGATGCCGTGAGTCCGAAGGAAATTCTCGCCTGGATACGCCAGGAGGCCGTCCGCGCCGTCGACCTGAGATTCATGGACTTTCCCGGCTCATGGAAGCACTTCACGATACCTTCGGAGAGACTGGAGGAATCCTCGTTCGAGGACGGCTTTGGATTCGACGCCTCCAGCGTTCGCGGATGGCAAAGCATCAACGAATCGGACATGCTTGTCGTTCCCGTGGCGGAAAGCGCTTTCATCGACCCGTTCCGCCTCGAGAAAACGCTGGTTCTTTTCTGCAATATCCTCGACCCGATCACCCGTGAGGATTACTCCCGCGACCCCCGAAACGTGGCCCGCAAGGCCGAGGTTTACATGAGGTCGACCGGAGTCGCCGACGCGGCGTACTTCGGTCCTGAAATCGAGTTTTTCGTTTTTGACCATGTCCGGTTCGACCAGAACCGGCACTCGGCGTTCCACCACATCGACAGCGCCGAAGGCCGTTGGAACAGCGGTTCCGATGCCCGCCCGAACCTGGGCAACACGATCAGGCACCGGGAAGGCTACTTCCCTTGTCCTCCATCGGATTCGCTCCACGACCTCCGGAGCGAGATGATGCGGCACATGATCGATTCCGGCATGAATGTGGAGGGCCACCATCACGAGGTGGCCAGCGGCGGACAGGGTGAGATCGACCTCCGGTACGACAGCCTTGTGCGAATGGCTGATTCCGTCCTGAAATACAAGTACATCGTGAAATCCGTCGCCAACAAGCATGGCAAGACCGCCACCTTCATGCCCAAGCCGATCTTCAAGGACAACGGTTCGGGCATGCATGTCAACACATCGCTTTGGCGTGACGGAAGGAACCTGTTTGCCGGTTCCGCCTACGCGGGTGTATCCGAACTGGGGATGCATGCCATCGGCGGACTGCTCAGGCATTCGCGGGCCCTCTGCGCCATCACCAACCCCACCACCAACAGTTACAAGAGGCTTGTCCCCGGTTTCGACGCTCCCACAACGGCCAGCTATTCCAGCAGGAACAGGTCAGCCGCGGTCAGGATTCCGGTTTATTCCGCCCGTGCCCAGTCACGCCGCCTGGAGTACCGTTGCCCCGACGCATCGGCGAACCCCTACCTGTCATTTTCCGCGATGCTGATGGCCATGCTCGACGGCGTCATCAATCGGATCGACCCCGGCGAGCCATTGGACCGGAACATCTATGACCTTGAACCCGAGGTCATGAAAAACCTGTCCCGCCTGCCCGCCACCCTCGATGAGGCCCTGTCGGCGCTCGAGAAAGATCATGAGTTCCTAATGCGAGGGGATGTTTTCACCGAGGATGTTCTCTCGACATGGATTCGCGACAAGCGCGAAAGGGAGGTTGACGCGATTCGCGTAAGACCCCATCCCTTTGAGTTCAATCTTTACTATGATGTCTGAACCTCTCAAAGGCGGACGCAAGACGCGCCCGTCTATGTTCATGTCGGCATGACAGCCAGAAATC
>JAGWVO010000581.1 GCA_018970845.1 Planctomycetota bacterium | reverse complement strand
AGACGGTGAGGATCGACATGATCCCGATCGGGAACATGACCCATCCGCCCTCGACCAAGGTCTCGAGCAGGGTCTTGGAGTGACCGGCCTTGGGGTCTTTCTTTTCGCCTTCCGCCGCCATCAGGGCGGAGGAGCCGATGAATAGGAATCCGAGCAGGAGGAGGGTGCTGAGGAGGCGTTTTGGGGAGTTCATGCTTTAACGTTGCAAGTTAATGGAGATCGGTGGCTTTTCAATGCCGATTTTCGATGCTCTCGCTTCCCTGACGAATCGACACGCTTGCAGGATAACGGGAACCGGAAATCCAAGACCCCGACCCTATCTCCCCTGTTCCAGAACGCGGTTCGGCCTCCGGATCACTTCGATCGGCTTGAGGACCTCGGCCCGCACGGGAACGATCCCGTCGCCGATCATCTCGATCTTCCTGGCGGCCACCATGCTGAGGTCAAGGATGCGCCCCTTGGCATAGGGGCCGCGATTGTTGATCCGGACGATGACGCTTTTGCCGTTTTTCAGGTTGGTGACCCGGACCATCGTGTTGAACGGAAGCTTCTTGTGCGCGGCCGTGCAATCAGCCGCATGGTAGTGTTCGCCATTGGCTGTCAACCGCCCGATCCACCGACCGCCGTAAAAGGAGGCCTTCCCGCTTTCCACGGACATTGGCTTCGAGTCATAGAGGGCGGGCGCTGAAGGAGTCGGCGCAAGAGTGCCGCATCCGGCGGCAAGAAACGGCAGAATAGAGGCGCCCAAAAAGAAAAAAAGGCGGGGCGCGGGGAGGAAGCGCATCGCATGATCAAGCCAACAGAAGCCCCGGGGAGCAAGCTCTCATACCATTTCCATGATTAGTCCGGTGGAATTTGCGAAGGGATTTTGGTGATGGGCTAGGCGGAAGACCGAGGGCAACCAAGCCCGTGGGGACGGGTGCGGAAGACTGCGGTTGATACCGCAGCCTCGAAGAGGTGGCGCCGTCCGCCGGGAGGCGGATGCCATCAACCAAGCTCCTGGGAAGGAGCGCGGTAGACTATCGTAGGTAGCCCTAACAGGGCGCCGCTGCTTGCCGGGCGGCAAGCGGCGTCAATCTGAAGATAACCCGAGGGATGACAACAACGCCCATCGCCGAAAGAACCAGCGAATTCAACCGGAATAAGAGTGGAGATGGTATCATACAAGGGGGCCGATCTTTCTGCTGTCGAATGTCACCCATCAAGCGGCCCCAAACCGCGATGACTTGCTCTTGCCCCAAAGCCAATGAAAGGGAAGACTCCAGCCTCCACCCGATCAACGCACACGAAGCCCAACACCCCGATGAGCGGCCCCCATCAGAACGGACATCCCCACGCCCATGCCCATCGGCATGGTCTGCGCGAGGCGCTTCATTTCGTGTCCCGCTTCATCACCCGTCCGGGAACGGTTGGCTCGATCTGGCCAAGCTCACGCCAACTCGGCGAGGCCATGATTCAACAAGTGAACCTCAAGCCCGGTGACGTCGTGGTGGAATACGGTCCGGGAACCGGCCCTTTCACCAGTGTGCTTCGGGAACGGATGCCGGCGGGAGTCGAGTATCTCGGGATCGAGTTCGACCACGAACTGCACCGCAATCTGGTACGGCGCTTCCCCGGAATGCGATTCCATCACGGATCCGCGGAGGATACGGCCGACATCCTGGCCAGCCACGGACTCGGCCGCGCCCGGTTGATCGTTTCCGGCCTCCCCTTTGCGAACATGCCCGAGAATCTCCAGGCACGAATCATTCAGGAAACCAGTAAAGCGCTCCAGTGCGACGGCACTTTCCGGACCTTCACCTACCTTCTCTCCAGCCTCAATCCGAGCACGGTTCATTTCCGACGTCTGGTGGCCGACCACTTCCATGACCATCATGGTAGCAGAACGGTGGTCAGGAATTTTCCCCCCGCCCGCGTTCTCAGCTACTCCAAGCCTGTCAGGAAGAATAACTAGACTCCGGTTTGTGGCACCACGGGCAGTGCATCCATGCACAGGCCACAAAATGAATTCCGTCCCAAGGTGACGCCAACAGATACCTCCCTCAGGGCCACTCCTCTCCCGCTCCAAGCGACTTGGTTAATGCTAATAGTCTCCAGCCTTTTATCTGCCGGTCGCCCCCGACCAGGCATCCGTGC
>JAGWVO010000580.1 GCA_018970845.1 Planctomycetota bacterium | reverse complement strand
TGACGCTCGGATCATTGTTTCGGCAAACCAACCGGATGGCAACCCACGCGCCCACTTCACAAATGTCGGTTCAGGTCCCCAGTCGCTTCCAACCAACAAGAAAACAGTCGCCAGCCCCACCCCCATCAAAAGGCTTCGCTCCCTGATCCAAGTTCTAAATGATGTCCAACTCCGTTCTCGACCTGATTTCATCCACGCGGCGACATCCGAGGAAAGTAGTAATATCGGCACATAAGCCAAAGCTGAGGCCTTGGTGAACAATGCGAAGCCAAATGCCGCCCCGGGCAGAATCAACCGGCGGGCAACTCCATGACCGATTCCTGACAGAAAAGCCCACCATGCCAGCAAAATCGAGGCAGTGCTGGCAACATCGGTTGTCGCCAACCCTGCATGTCCGGTGAAGTTTGGTTCGACGCATACCAGAAGAACGGTGATCCAAGCCGCTGTTTCTCCTGCAATTGTCCGGCAAAGGCCAAAAACAGCCACCAGTAACAAACACCAAAAAACAAGGGATGAGGTTCTGGCAATCCTGAGTGCCAAAGGAAAATCTTCTTTCAAATTCCACTTCTTCCAACCGCCCCACTCAACAACGGCCAATGGTAGCGTTGCCAGGTCCGCAGGCAGCGGCATGGTTCCCAATCGCATCAGCGGTTTATGGGTTCTCTCGCGCCAACCTTTCAGGCCGCAGTCAAGGTAAGTGGGTTCGTCGAATGTGGCGCCCGTTGATGCGGGACCAACCCATATTCCGAAACCGGAAATGATTGATACCAATCCCAATAACAACCAATGCTTCCATCCGTTCCAAGTCCCAGAAACATCTCCAGTGAAAAGCATTCCAATACCCCGGCGATCGGCAGATCATCCAAGGCAGAAACCATTGGCCAGATCAGAAGGAAAAGCAAGGCCGACAGAGATGTGTCAGGACTGACCACCACGGAACAACAGGATTGCCCTTCCCGCTGGAGGCTTTGTGGTGGCTTGTCGGATCTCAACGAACCTTTTGACTTCAACCGACTGGGGTTGGGTTTTTACGGCAGCATAATAAGGACTGAAAGCCATCACCAAAACAGAAGGAAGCACGGAAGCAGATCCGGGTGCGGGTCTTGAATTTCCACCAACCTCAACGGCTTTAATGGCCTGTTGGGCCGTGTCAGTACCCAAATCCTTGACAATCGGTGGCTTGGCAAATCGATTATGCATGTCCGGGGAAAAATCCCATCCTGTCATCGACTTAAACTGTTTCCTTGCGGCTTCCGGAGGGGAAACAACAAAAGAGGGTCCGAACCTTCCACTTTTATTGGAGGGAAGCTTGGAATCAGCGGATTTCAAAGCATTGATTATTGTTTGCAGCTGATTATCGTCCACATCTTCGATAACCACCATGAAATTGGCCCGGATCTGTCCTCGACGCAAACGATCCATCGCCAGACTGTCAATCAAGACTCCACGCTTCATCGACTTCAGTACGGCAATCAGTGAATCAATGGCGTGGCCCGGTTCAGACGCTGGAATATCAACTTGAACAGTTCCAGAAGAATCCTTAAGCGCCTTGAACACCGATTTCATGTCAGCCGACTCATTCCAACTAAGAATTTTTGGCAAACTTAACGAAAGTTCCTGAAGTTGCCCGGCCCGGATGGCAGGAGCACCAAGCAGTCCCATTTCATTTGCAGACTTCCCGGGATTCTGGGTTGGCAATGAAGAACCTTGGAGGAACTGATCGGTCCCATCGGACTTGGCGACAAATGGTGGGGTTTCGGGAGCCAACCAGTCGGTCCATTCATCCTCGGGTGATACTATCCCACCCTTATCCGCAAACGAGGGATGGGAAATATCAGGCGGGGCTTCTTTTCTGACCGTATTCCCTGAATTGGCCTCATTTTGATTGACCGAAATGGCAGCTAGATCATTGACTCTGGGACCTGGTGAGAAGAACCAACCCGCCATGAAAGAGAGACCGGCCAGCCAGGCTACTGAAAACGCAATCCATACAGCCCAACTCATTGAAGCAATTGGGGTTATAGCAGATGGATTCCCTTGGGGAGGGGGGCACTTGCTGATTTCCTTGACCTTGCGGTTTTCCAAGGCTGCTTGCACGGTTCGACCAAAATCGACTGGCAGAACCGGCATTGGCAGG
>JAGWVO010000061.1 GCA_018970845.1 Planctomycetota bacterium | reverse complement strand
GCCGCGCGCGCCAGGCCCGGATAGCTTTCGAGGTTGCACACCGGATACACCCCGGCGAAGCCACCCACCTTGTCGGGGTTTTCCGCCGCCCAGGAAAGAGTCATCAGGCCGCCCCGGCTTCGGCCCAGCATCACCGGTTTGGTGGAAAATCCGCGCTTGGAGGTCAACTCCTGGTACAGCCCGCTGTAGAGGGCCCGGCCGGCCGGGCTGCCGAACGATTCGCCGACATCGATCCCCGCGATGGCGATGCCCGACTCGAGGAACCGTTCGAACATCCACGCTTCCTCCTTGCCCGGCAGGTTGGGCAGCGTGGGGGCGTACCAGACCCAAGGCTTCGCCTTGCCGACCGGCGCCTTGGGCGCGGGAATCAGGAACGCGGTTCTTCCGGAGACTTGAAACACTTCCCCGGCCACCGGCAGCACCTTCGAAGGCTTGGCCGGTGCCGGATCGCCCGTGGCAATCAGGTTGCACAGCATCAGGACATGGAACATGGTGGCACTCCGTGACGGAAATCGGAAAACGAGGGTACCACACGACAGCGGTGGAACCGAGCGCCGAGAGGCACCGGGTTGCGGCTTCGATCACGGTTCTCGCGCCGCCAAGCCTGGCCGATGGTGGCCGTCTGCGGTTTCATTTGCGCTCGTTTTCCGAAAGCAAGGTGGCTGAACGCAACCGCTTCATCGGCTAATGTCGTAGGTGACCTCGCGATTCATGGGGCGCCGATGGAAACCATCGCATCAATCCTCAAGTTTGTGACAGCCATCGGGGCGATCCTTAGCGCCCTTTACACCATCTACCGGTGGTTCCGTCCGAAACAGGCCGATGAATCGGCAATTCATGGATCCTTGAAAGGGAAAAGCCATTCTCTCAGGCCGGAAACCAGGGGCAAGCTTCGCAAGCCGGCCATTTTCCTCCTTTTCTGCGGGGCCACCAACTTCGGATTGGGCATGTTCATGTTTTTCCAGTTCTCAATGATGGCGATCGCCAACATCACGGTTTCCACCGGACCGGTTTTTCCCGATCAACCACCATCTGCCAATAGGGAAACCGATTGGCAATTCAGGCACATGATGTGGGTCAATGAACAGCACAGGCAAAGGGAGGCGACGATATTTCCCATCATGGCGGCATCATGGTTCTGCCTGGCCATGGTCGGTACCCTCACCATGGCCGGGGCCAGCGCCATGCTCCGGGGCGGGTCGTACCGGTTGGCCTTCGCTGGAAGCCTTGCCGGAATGCTTGATTTGGGTTGTCTTTTGCTCAATATTCCCGTTTCAATCTGGTGCCTCATCATTCTCCATGACCCTGAAATGGTGGGGGAACAGCTGGGAGAAAAGCCTTCTCCAAACACGCCCCAGCCGTTGCAGGATGGCGCCAATTCAACCGGGCATGCTCATCCAAGCGGGCAAGTCTGAGGGCGTGGCGAGGCATGACAGGTCGCGGGGCCATTGGTCGAATGGTTGGGGCCGATCGATCAGCTTGCCTGCCAATTTGAAAAGTGGCATGTCTGGGAGCGTGGCACGGGCATGAATGCCGCATAATGGAATCGCTGCGAATCCGATCCCATGCATGGCCGAAGTTCCATGAGCGCGACAATGCCTGCTTCCGAAGAGTTGCGCGCCCTCTTGGCTCTCAGGCTGGTGCCGGGCATCGGCCCTCGCCTTCTTTCCGCGTTGCTTGAGCGGTTTGGAACGGCGGTTGCGGCCTTGGCGGCGACGCCCGCCCAACTGGAGACGGTGCCGCACTTGCGGGGGGAGGTGGCCAGCCGACTGGCGCAGGCGGCGCGCGACGCGCGGGTGGATGCCGAGCTCGCGCTTCTGGCGAGGCACAAGGCCACCGTGCTGGCCCATGGCGCCACCGGCTACCCGGCGCCCCTGGCACCGCTTGAGGGCATGCCCCCCCTGCTTTATCTAAGGGGCAAATACCTTGCCGCCGACGAGCGCGCCGTGGGAATCGTCGGCTCGCGCGATGCCACCAACCATGGCTTGCGCCAAGCCAAGCGCTTGGCCGAGGGGCTGGCGCGTGCCGGCTACACGGTGATCTCGGGCCTGGCGCGAGGCCTCGATGCCGCGGCGCATGAGGGAGCCTTGGAAGGCGGGGGGCGCACGCTGGCGGTGTTGGCCAACGGGTTGTCATCGGTGTATCCGCCCGAGCATGACCGGTTGGCCGAGGCGGTGATCGAGTCGGGCGGCCTGATTTCCGAACAAACCATGTCCCAAAAGCCCCAGGCCGGGCTTTTCCCGGCGCGCAACCGGCTCATATCCGGATTGTCGCGCGCCGTGGTGGTGGTGGAGGCGCGGGAAAAAAGCGGCGCTCTCCACACCGCCGTGCATGGCGCCGAGCAGGGCCGGCCGGTGCTGGCGATGCCCGGCGCGCTCGACAACCCTTTGGCCGCGGGTTGCCACGAGTTGATCCGCAAGGGCGCGATCCTGTGCCGGGGCCTCGACGATGTGCTGGAGGCGGTGGCCGACATGCCGGCGTCCATGCCGCGGCAGGGTGGTCTGTTCACGGAGGCGGATCCAGTGGCCGCCGACCATGTTTCCGATCAACCCCTGTCGCCGGTCGCGCCACCGACGCTCGACGGACCGGGTCTGGCCGTGTGGAACGCCCTGGCCGGCGGGCCGCTGTTCGTGGATGAGTTGGGCAGCCGGACGGGCCTTGGTCCGGCGGAGTTGAGCCGGGTTCTGTTCCAGATGGAACTGGCGCGCGCGGCGCGCAAGCTGCCGGGCAACCGGGTGGAAAGGCGGTAGGGCTCGACTTTGAACGGCCCATCATCCCGACCGCTTGGAAAACCCAGAAAATCGAATCGACAAAGTAAAAACTACTCGGAGGGAGCGGGCGGGTGGTTTCGAGACGCTCCAAACGGCCAAGCGCCTCGCACCCGCGTTCGGAACGGATGGATTTTTTGGTTTCGCCCTCATCGAAGCGCCGGGCCAATCGGAACGGATCATTTTTCCCGGCGCACGCTCACGCGGTAAAGGAATGTCGGGCCTCCGACATCGTGTGACTCAATCAGTGACAAATAATAGATGCCATTTCGTGGAATCTTGAGCGAAATGGCGGGGTCGGTGCTGCCGGGCATGTCGTCGCTGGTGGCGAGGATGCGGCGGTCCTCATCATGCGCGCTCAGGTACAAGTCGGCGGGTGAACCAAGCCTGGCTGCGAACACATCGACGCGGATGGTTTCCCCGGCCTTGCCCTCGAAACGGAACACGTCGGTGTCGCGGTCCCTGTTGATGGCTCCGGAGATCATCGCGGGCAGGATGATTGGCTGGGCCTGCTGGAACGAGTCGTTGGGTTCCTTCTCGGTGACCGCGGGTGAGGGATCCACGCTTATCGCCAAGGGCGGTGAGACCCCCTTGGGGCCCTTGGCCACCAGGGCGACCGACGCGCCCGCGAAGCCCGGTGGAAGTTCGAGCTCAACATCCACCTCGCCGTCGCCGGTTTTTTGCTTCGGAAAATCCTTGGGCGGGTTGAAGGATCGGGGTTTGCCCAACTGTTTCGCCTTGATGCCTGGCGTGTCGGAGATGACTTCCGTGATGTCGTTGATGCGCAGGCCGTTCAGGGTGATTTTCCCTTTGTGGCCGGGGCTGACACCCAATGGCCGCGACATGAGGAGTACGGGTGACTCCTTGGCCTTGGCGTTTTTGTCAGGTTCTTGGGCCGAGGCCGCGAGTAAGGCGAGGCCGAGCCATGCCGCGAGGATCCGTCGCATCGTCGGACTCAGGCCAGGATGTCGCGGACCAGTTCGCCCTGGTCGAGAATCTCGATGGGGCGGCCATCGGGTGACATGAGCTGCTTGCGTGGATCGATTCCCAGGCTGTCAAGGATGGTGTAGGCGACATCGGCCGGGGCCACAGGTCGGTGCACGGCGTACGCCCCTTGCCGGTCGGTTTTTCCCAAAACGAATCCCTGTTTCACCCCGGCGCCGAAGAAGAGAAGCGAGCCGGCCTGGCCCCAGTGATCGCGTCCGGCGTCCTTGTTGATCTTCGGGGTTCTTCCGAACTCACCCATGACGACAACCATCGTGTCGCGGCTGGTTCCGCGGTCGTGCATGTCGGCGACGAGCGCGGAAACAGCCTGGTCGAACTCGGGGAGTTTCCTGTCGAGCGACTCGAAGATTTTCCCGTGATGATCCCACCCGGCGTAGTTCACCGTGACGAAACGCACTCCCGCCTCGACCAGCCGCCTGGCCATCAGCATCGACTGCCCCGCGGAGTTGCGGCCGTATCGGTCCCTCAGCTTTCCGGACTCCGCGCCGATGTCGAAGGCCTTGCGGGCCTCCGTCGAGAGGATCATGGCGGCGGCCCGCTGGTGAAACTCGTCGTAAGTGGCGACCTGATCGTTGCCACGCACCCGGGTCGCCAGGCTGTCGACGGCCTTGAGGAGTGTTTCCTGCCTCTGGATCTTTCGGGGCGGCAGGGGTTCGGCCGGGCTGACATCCTGCACCTTGTAATCGCTGGCGTTCGGATCGCCCGCCTTGAACGATTCGTAGCGTCCGCCGAGAAAGGCGGATTTCCCCAGTTCCCAGGTGAACGACGGGTTGCGCGGCACGGCCACATAGGGAGGCAGTGTTCCGGTGAAGCCCGATTCATGGGAGACCACGGCGCCAATGGCGGGATAGTCGCCAAATGGCGTTCCGAACCGGCCTGAAAGCACCCAGTTGGTGGCGGTCTCATGATGGTCGTTGTTGTGGGAACCGGACCTGACGAGCGTGAGCTTGTCCATGAGCGAGGCCATGCGGGGCAATTTCTCACCGACCTGCAACCCCGGGATGACGGAGGATATGGGCTTGTATTTTCCGCGGATCTCCTCGGGGGCTTCGGACTTGAGGTCGAAGCTGTCGTGGTGGGAAAGCCCGCCACCGAGGAAGACGAGGATCACCGATTTGGCGCGCGGCCCCCGGCCCGCCCGGGCCGGCGCCCTGGCGCCCGGGTTGTCGGCGGCCGTCGCCGCTTCCATGCGCAACAGCGTCGGCAGCGACAGGGCGCCCAAGCCGCCCGCCCGGAGGATGTCGCGGCGGCTCTGTCCGTCGCATCGACGCGAAGCCGCTTGTCCAAGCACGATGTCGAGCATGGTCGATTCCCCCGATGGCTGTCCGGTCACGGTAACATCGGCCGAAACCGGGCGCCAATATCATCCAACCCGCGTATGGGCTTTCCCTTGCCGGTGGTCCCGGCTCAGGAGTTGAAGGCGAAGCTCTTGGCGTTGAGCAGCGCCCAGAACAGGTCGCGAAAAACCTCCGGCCTCGGGTCGCCCGCCTCGAGCGCCTTGCGCACCGCCAGCCTCTCCGCGTTTTCCGGCAACCGCGAGAGCGTTCGCAGGAACAGTTCGTCGATCACCCGGTCGTCGTTTTTCTCGCCGGCCAGCAATCTCCCGAGGACACCGCCGGGCGAAGCCATTTTCTCGATCATCCGCTCGCCGTTGCGCAGGTGCAAAAGCTGCGGCATCGTCACTTCGCCGGATCGTTCGCAGGTGCAGGCGGTCACCCGTTCCGACCGGCCGAACATGCGAAGGAAAGCCGAGTTCACTCCCGGATCCGGCACCTGCAGGGCCCTCACCCCCTCCGGATATCCCTCGAACCGTTCCGGCACCCCCGTGGCCTGACAGATGGCATCGAGCAAAACCTCGGCGGGCAGGCGACGGGCGTGGTAGTGCGAGTAAAAGCGGGTCTCGGCCTGGTTGCCCGGCAAGGTCGCCGATGTCAGTTGGTAGGCGCGCGACTTCACGATCACCCGGATCAGGTGCCGCAGGTCGTGGCCATGTCCGGCGAATTCCCCGGCGAGGGCCTTGAACAGCCCCGGATTGCTGGGCGGGTTGGTGGCGCGAAGGTCATCGACCGGTTCCACGAGTCCCACGCCCATGAAATGTTTCCAAATGCGGTTGGACATGGCGGCCGCGAAATGCTCGTTGGCCGGGTTGGTCATCCATTCGACCAGGCTGACGCGAGGGTCCGCGCCGGGGGCCACCTTGACCTCCGACCTGTCGAGCGGCCTGGGCTGGAGATATTGCCTCGTGCGCGGCTGGCTGACCCCTGGCGGGCGTCGGTCGTTGGCGTCCCGCGGAGCCACGGCCAGCGCTGTCGGTGCCTCCTTGGGGTTCTTGCGATCGAGTTTCACCCGGCTGAAGAAAGCCGAGAAGTGGTAGAAATCGTCCTGGGTGTAGCGTTCAAGCGGATGGTTGTGGCAGCGAGCGCAGCCGATGCGGGTTCCAAGGAAGGCCTGGGCGACCGACTCGGCAACCTCCGATTTTTCCTGCTCGCGGAACTCCCCGACCGTGACGATGAAATACCCGACGGCGGGGGCATCCGTGGTCTTCCCGGTTGCCGTGAGCACATCCCGGGCCAGGGCATCCCAGGGCCGGTTCGCCGCCACCTGGGCGCGGAGCCATTCGTGGAACTGCCTCACTCCCTTGACCCCGCGGACATCATGGTCGCGTTCCTTGCGGTTTTGCAGAAGGTCGCCAAGGAAAAGTGTCCAGTAATCGATGAATTCCGGACGGCCGACCAGCGAGTCGATCAGCTTGTCCCGCTTGGCCGGGTCCTCGTCGGCCAGGAAGGCGCGAACCTCGGCAGGCGTGGGAAGCGTGCCGGTGAGGTCGAGGAAGACCCGCCTGAGGAATTCGGCGTCCCCGGCCCGTTCCGAGGGTTCGATGCGGAGGTCCTTGAGACGGGGGAAGACATGGTCGTCGATGAAGTTGTTCCTGGCCTGGAATTTTGCCGGATCGACGGCCGACTCATGCGGGATGGTGAAGCTGGCCACGGCGACCTCGGTGAGGAACGCCGCGCGCACCGAGGCGGCGCCGTTTCGCTTGGCCAGAACCTCGCCCGCCGGCGTGACTTCCGCGATGGCCGGTTCGTTGGCGTCGAACTTGGTGAGCCAGGTGACATCGCGCTTGCCGCCGTCGGTGAAGGTGGCCGTCGCCTTGAGGGGGATCCTTTCGCCGACTTTCAGGATCCTGTCGAGGGGCGTGACTTCCAGCTTGGAGATCCGGGGTTCGTCGGCGTCGGGCCCGGGAGATCCGGCCCTGATCCATTCCATGAGGGTGGCATGCTCGCGGCTTTCAGGCGAGAAGACCCGGCCTCCCTCGTGCGTCGCCCCGCCGGTCGCCTTGGTGAGCAACAGGCTGCGCGCGGGGATGTTGCGGTCGATCCGGCGGCCGTTGTACTCGCGGGTGATCGAGGCGATGTCCTGCTCGGGGGCATAGCCGCGCAGCGATAGTCGGAAGCCGTTTTGCCCCGCCCCTTTGCCATGGCAGGCTCCCTGGTTGCAACCTTGCCGGGTCAGGATCGGCATCACCTCGTTGGTGAACGAGGGGCCCGCCGGAATCGCCGGGGCCGGAGTCAGCGAAATCGCCAGCAGGACGGGCCAGGGTCGCGGCATGGAAGTTTCTCGGGCGGCGGGAAGGCGGGAGAATGTTCCGATCCAATATACCCCAATTCCCGAGCCTGATCGAGGCCCGGCAACGCCCTCATGGATCCGGCGGCGGCCGGTTATACTCCTGTTCCCTTGTGGGAGGGGTTGGAAATGCTGCTGGGTTCCGTCCTGACGCCGATCAACGAACACAACCTCCGCCTCGCGGCACAGTGCGGCGTGGACGGGATCGTGGCGCGCTATCCCGGGCCATCGCTCGAGTCCCTTTTGGCGCTCAAGAAGTCGGTGGAAGCCCACGGAATGCGCGTGCTTGCCGTGGAAGGATACCTGCCGATCGAGAAGATCAAGCTAGGCACAGATCATTCCGGGGAGGAATTGAAGGCGATGAAATCGCTCCTTGGCAACATGGCCAAGGCCGGCGTCAACCTCCTCTGCTACAACTTCATGTCCGGGACCGACTGGGTGCGCACGAGGCTGCGCATCCCGGCGCGGGGCGGCGCGCTTGTCACCGGCTTCAGGCTCGACGAGGCCGAACGAGCCGTCTCGCTCAACGCCGCCAGCGCCGCCATCAGCCGGGAAACCATCACCACCGGCGAGCTTTGGGCCAACCTGGAGCGGTTCCTGCGCGAGATCATTCCCGTCGCGGAGGAATGCGGCGTCACCATGGCCATGCACCCCGACGATCCGCCGCTGCCGGCGTTCATGGGCAAGGCGCGCATCATGAACTCCGTGGAGGGCTTCGAGCGCCTCGCGGCCATGGTGCCGAGCGAACGCAACGCCATCTGCCTCTGCCTCGGCACCTTCGCCACCATGGGCGTTGACATTCCCCAAACGATCCGCCGCCTTGGAAGGCATATCCGTTATGTCCACTTCCGCGACGCCCGCGGAACGGCCGAGGCGTTCGAGGAGACCTTCCATGACAACGGGCCCACCGACATGGCCGAGGCGATCCGGGCCCTGAGGGAAGTCGGTTTTTCCGGGCCGATGCGCCCCGACCACGTGCCCCAGCTTGATGGCGAGGAGGACGGGGAACCCGGCTACACCATGCTGGGCAGGCTCTTCGCCTTCGGTTACATTCGTGGCCTGCTCCACGCCACGGAACCCCGGTGAACCGCCATGCCGAAGATCGTCGCCATCGAGACCGCCACGCCCCACCACATCATGACCAACCTGCTTCTCGTCCGGATCCACACGGATGACGGGCTGGTTGGATGCGGCGAGACCTACTACACGCCCTCGGCCATCGAGGCGATCATCCACGACTGGATGGCCGAGAGGCTCATCGGCGCGGAGGCGACCGACATCGAGTCGCATTGGCGCTTCCTGTACGAGCGCTGCACTCCCTTCGGCCATCCGGGCGCGGAACTGCGGGCGCTGTCGGCGATCGATGTGGCGCTCTGGGACATCCTGGGCCAGGTCTGCCGCCAGCCCGTGTGGAGGCTTCTGGGAGGTGCCGCCCAGCCCCGGGTGCGGATCTACAACACCTGCGGCGGGCCGGGCTACGGCACGCGGAAACAGCGCGCCGCGGCGGCGCATCCGGGCTGGCCTGGCTACGGCGACGAGGGCCGGCCGGGGCCGCTTCAGGACAACTGGTCCTCCTTCAACGCCGCCGGCGACCTCGCCGAGGAACTGGTCGCCGAGGGATTCCTCGGCATGAAGGTCTGGCCGTTCGACCGCTACGCGCACCGGGGCGGCGGGGCCTACCTGTCGACCGCGGATATCGAGGAGGGGATGAAGCCGTTGCGCGAGATCCGCAAGCGGGTGGGCGACCGCATCGAGATCATGATCGAGGGGCATGCCTTCTTCCAGTTGGCCTCGGCGCTGAGGCTGGCGGAGGCCCTCCGTGAAATCCGGCCGTTCTGGCTCGAGGATGTGCTCCGCGTGGACAACATCGGAACGCTTGCCGATTTCCGCCGGCAATGCCGGCTGCCGGTGGCGGCTTCGGAAATGCTCCTGGGCCGGGCCAGCTACCTCCCCCTGCTCGAGGCGCGCGCCGCCGACTATGTCATGATCGACCCCACCTGGGCCGGGGGCATCAGCGAGACCCGCCGGATCATCGACCTGGCGCAGGCCCACAACATCTCGGCGACCATGCACGACTGCACCGGCCCGATGACCCTGTACGCCGGGCTTCACTGCTCCGTGGCCTCGAGGAATGTCGTGCTGCAGGAAACCGTGCGCGCCCATATACGCACCATTTACGAGCGGCTGATCGACAGGCAGCCGGTGATCGAGAACGGCTGGCTGCTGCCGCCCGCCGACCCCGGGCTGGGAACGGCGTTCCTGCCGGAACTGTTCAAGCCGGGGAACCATCCGGTGAGGCGGACGGGCTGATCGCGCCGGAAAGGTCGCCATGGAACAACGATCGGAAACTTCCACCCCGGGCGGTTCTCCCACCAGTGTCAGGCACATGGTTGTGGGCGCCGCCACGGCGGCGGCGCTGGTCCTATACATCGACCGGATCTGCATCGCCGAGATCGTCAAGCTGGAATCGTTCCGTTCCGACCTCGGCCTCGACGAGCGCCAGATGGGAGCCGTGCTCTCGGCTTTCTTCCTCACCTACGCCCTGGGCCAGGTTCCCGCCGGATGGCTGGCCGACCGCCTTGGCGCCCGGACCATGCTGCCCGCCTACCTGGTCACCTGGTCGGTTTGCACCATGCTCACCGGGCTGGCCACCGGGTTCGTGATGCTCATGGCGGCGAGGCTGCTGTTCGGATTCTCGCAGGCGGGTTGCTACCCCGCGGCCAGCAGCCTGGTCAGGAGGTGGATCCAGCCGGGCGGGCGCGCCACGGCCAGCGCGGCCGTCAGCCTCGGGGGAAGGCTCGGAGGCGCCTTGGCGCCGCTGTTGACCGCCGCCCTGCTGGCGCAGGTTGGCGATTGGCGCGCCGTGCTCGTGGCCTACGGCCTGCTCGGCCTGGGAGTCGCCATCCTCGTGTTCGCCGTGGTGAGGGAATCTCCCGCGTGCCATCCCTGGTGCAACGCCGCCGAGTTGAGGATTGCCGGGCAACCTTCCGAAGGCGGTGCCGCCGCGGGCTTTCCGCCGCTGGTGCCCCTGCTGGCCTCGCCGGGCCTGTGGGCCATGTGCGCGCTCCAGTTCGGGATCAATGTCGGATGGGTTTTCCTGGTGACCTGGATGCCCAGGTACCTCAAGGATGTGAAGCATGTGGACCCCGGTTTGGGCGGGTTGATGTCCACCCTCGTGCTGGTCGCCGGAATCTTGGGCGTGTTGGCGGGTGGCCCGCTTGCCGATGCCATGGCCCGCCGTTTCGGGCGGCGGGTGGGCCGTTCGGCGCTGATGGCGGGTTGCTTCGCGACGGCGTTGTCGGCTTATGTCGCCTGCCTGGGGCTGCAATCGGCCTGGGCCTTCGTCGCCGCCGCGGCGCTTGTCTCGTTCGCCTCCGACCTGAGCCTGCCGGCCATCTGGGCGCACATGCAGGACATCGGCGGGAAGAACACCGCGGCGGTGTTCGGCTGGGGCAACATGTGGGGAAACCTGGGGGCGGCCACCACCCCCATCCTCATCCCCGAAGTCTTGGCCCGGTGGGATCCCGCGGGGAACTGGACGGCCGCGTTCGTGGTCCTCGCCGCCGGTTACGCCGTCGCCACGGTCTCGGCGCTGCTCCTCGATCCGGCCAAGACGGTCGGATGATGCCTCGAGGCTACCTTTCGCCCGGCGCGGGCAAGGCGGGGGGAACCGGCGCGGCGGGCTTGGGAGGCCAGTCGTCCTCCAGCGCCAGTCCGGAGATCACGCTGGCGGCCTGCCAGGCGTTCTTGAGCGCGTTCACATACTCCAGGTAGGCCTGCGCCAGCATCCGCTCGGCGGTGAGCACGCGCAGGTATTCGAACTGGCCTCCCTGATAGGCCTTCATGCTGAGGTCGAACGCCTCCTTGGCCCGGGGCAGGATGGCGGTCTTGTAACGGTCCGCCAGGCGCCGCGCGGAGGCGAAGTTCCGGAACGCCACTCCCAGCCTGCCGGTGAGGTCGTTCTGCACCATGCCGATCTGCTGGGTGGCCTCGCCCACCATGGCGCGCGCCGACTGGATGTTCCCCTGGTTGCGGTTCCACAGCGGGATGGGCAGGCTCACGCCGAGGTCGTAGTCGCTGGAGATGTTCTGGTTCTGGCGGGTGTAGCCGGCGATCAGCGTGGGGTTGGGGTACGGTTCCACCTGGGCCCGGCGAAGCAATATGCGCGCCTTGTCAACTCCAATTTGTGCCGATATCACCTCCGGATGCACCTCGAGCAGGTACGCCTGCACCCGTTCCAGGTCGTATTCCGGCAGCGGGGCCTCCAGGTCGCCGGCCAGCCGCGCGCGGTCGATGGCGTTGAGCCCGATGGCCGCGGCCAGGCTCTTGTAGGCGGGATCGAACTCCCGAAGCGTGGCCTCGAGGTCGGCGCGCAGCTTCTCGGCCTCCACCTCGAGCTGGACGAGGTCGAGCCGGGCCACCTGCTTGGCGTCGAGCAGCTTCTTCGTTTGTTCCACCGACCGGTCGGCGATGTCGGTGAGGTAGTTCAGGATGTCGACGCGCTTCTGCAGGGCCAGGATCTCGAAGTACGACTCGCGGATGTTCGCGAACATCGAGTACCGGGCGTACATGAACTGGTAGGTGGTCTGGTCGACCTCGCGGCGGGCGGCGTTGCGATTCAGGCGCAACTTGCCCATGGTGACGATTTCCTGCCCGACCAGCGGCGCGCTCCAGATGCCTCCAGGTCCTGTCCGGTCGCCGATCTCCGCCCCGATGACATCCACCGTCGGGTTCGGATAGAGGCCTACCTGCAGCGCCCTGCCCCGGGCGCTTTCAATGGCGAAATTCACCTGGGCCAGCTTGGGGTTCACTTCCAGGCCGAGGCGGACGAGGTCGTCGAGGTTTTGCTGGGGTTGGTTGGCACCCGGTTGGCCGGCGGCCGGTGTTGGCGGCGCGAGGATTTCCTGCGATTGGCCGCTCCCGAAGCCCAAAAAACAGGCCAACAGCGCCAATCGGATGCGTTTTCGCATGGGGCACCGGATGACAAAGGAGCGAAACCAATGTCATCTTCGGCATAACCGGCCCGACCGCTTCAACCGTTCTGGACGGAAGGGTCGGTATTTGCCTTGGCCGGCGGGTCGAACCACGGGTAGATGGCCGGCAGCACCAGCAGCGTGAGCAGGCTGGATGAAACCAGTCCGCCGATCACCACGGTGGCCAGCGGTTTTTGCACCTCGGCGCCCGCGCCATGGCTGAAGGCCATGGGAATGAAGCCAAGCGTGGCCACCATCGCCGTCATCAGCACCGGCCTGAGGCGGATCAGGGCGCCCTCATGCGCGGCGTCAAAGGCGGTCCTGCCCTCCTGCCTGAGGCGCACGATGTAGCTTACCAGCACCACGCCATTGAGCACCGCCACGCCGAACAGGGCGATGAACCCCACGCCCGCGGAAATGGAGAAAGGCAAGCCCCTGAGCGCCAGGGCGATGATGCCTCCCGTGGCGGCCAGCGGCACATTGAGGAAGATGAGCAGCGCCAACCGGCCCGAGTCGAACACCATGTAAAGGAGCGCGACAATCATCAGCAGGGCCAGGGGCACGGCGATCATGAGCCGGCCTGACGCCTCCTGCAGGTTCTTGAACTGGCCGCCCCAGGTCATCGAGTAACCCGGCGGCAGCTTGACGGTTTTCTCCACCATCTTCTGGGCGTCGGCGACGAAGCCGGCCAGGTCGCGGCCGCGGACATTGCACTGGATGATGGTGCGTCGGCGGATCGCCTCGCGGCTGATCTGGGCGGGGCCGTCCTCCAGCTTGATTTCGGTGAGTTCCTCCAGGGGAATCTGCCGGCCCTTGGGGTCGGCGATCTTGATGCGTCGGATCTTGTCGAGTTCGTCCCGCCACTTGGGCCCGATGCGCATCTGCACCGGTATGCGGCGCTGTCCCTCGAACACCTGCCCGATCTCCTGGCCTCCCACGGCGCTGATGGCGGCGAGCACATCGCGGGCGTTGATGCCGTGCCGGGCCACCTTCGCCCGGTCGACGATCAGCCGAAGGTAGGGCAAGCCACCCGTCTGCTCGGCCTGCACATCGGCG
>JAGWVO010000060.1 GCA_018970845.1 Planctomycetota bacterium | reverse complement strand
TCATCAGGCAGCCGTATCGGCTGGATTATCCACCGCGACTGGTGACGCCGTGATCGTCATGGATGGCGATCTCCAAGATCCTCCCGAGGTGCTTGATCAGTTCATTCAAAAATGGCAGCAAGGAATCGAAGTTGTTTATGCCGTCAGGACCAAACGCAAGGAATCATTCATCAAGCGATGCGCCTATTCCGGATTTTACAGGCTACTTCGCAGGGTTAGCGACATTGATATTCCGCTTGATAGCGGAGATTTCGGATTGATGGACCGAAAAGTGGTGGAAGCCTTGGCTTCGTTGCCGGAACGCCAACGGTTTATCAGGGGCCTGAGGTCCTTTGTTGGATTCAGGCAGGAAGGGTTGGAATACGAGAGGGCGGGCCGGGAAGCGGGAAAGCCAAAATACACATTCAAGGCGCTGGTCAAACTGGCGATGGACGGTCTTATCAGCTTTAGCTCGGCTCCGCTGAATTTCATTACCTGGCTCGGCTTGTCAAGTTGCGCCGTGGCCCTGATCCTCATCGGTTGGGTCCTGATTCGCGCCATCATTGGTCAAAAGCCCCCGGAAGGCTGGGCCAGCACCATGGTTGTGGTCCTGTTTTTCGGTTCCGTCCAACTGATGTCGCTTGGCATTATTGGGGAGTATCTTCGTCGAATATTTCTTGAGGTCAAGGGCAGGCCGACCTATCTGGTCAGGCAAATCGACCGTCATCAACCATCAGCGGGCATGCCAGCTAATGGCGATCGTTATGACAAATACACGGCCAGGAGCGCCTGACCTGAAAAATCCCGATCAGGGCAGATCCGGAACCATACCGAGAACAATATCAAAATTGGCGACCAACTCGCCGATCCTTGAGCCGGGGAGCGGGTCGAACGCGATCGTGACGGCGGCCGATTGCCGGGGATCCCTGATGGCCCGGTATATCCCATCCTTGGCATTTCGTTCCTCACCCTTGATGTAGCACTGGGTGACAAGGAGGGTCTTATCCGCCTTGCGAACCTTCACATGAATGTGGGGAGTTCGGCCGGGATAGGGCACCGGCTTGATTGTCCTGAAGTAATACTCCCCCTTGGCTCCCGTCAAAAACCGGCCAAAACCTTGAAAATGAGCATCCCTCTTATTCTTGTTGCCGCTGCCCGTGTGAAGGTAGGCCGCGTTGTTGTCAACCTGCCAGATCTCCACCATGGCGTTGCGAACCGGATTCCCGCGGACATCCATGACCTTGCCATGAAGATGGGTGACGGTTCCGACGGCCGGAGTGATGTCGCTGTTGATGATGAGGAGATCATTGTCCGTGTCCAACGGAAGCTTGTCGGGATAGAACGGGCCTTCGGTTTGTGATGGGGTTCGAGTCAGCTCCTCGGCAAACCAACCGCGCCCCCTCATGGCTGAGACGGGCAGCAGCATGGATGACCCCAGCAAAACAACTTCCCGACGATTCATCATGGTGATTTCTCCGAATGGCAACATGTTTTACCGTCCAACAGGCTCATGACTTGCCTACCGATCAATCATAACCCCCGATACTTTTGCCAGCCCGTGGATCAAAATTCCTGCCTGTCCAAGTTGATGTTTCCAAGGCGAATGGGAACTGTCACGGCCAAAAAAGAGAGAACCAACCCGGAAGCCAGCCCAGGCAGGACAACCAGCCACCCCCACAAGGGAAATTGGTTGTTGGTGAACCCGGCGATCACATGCCAAGGCAAGGCGACCGTTCCGACCAGGGCCAGCAGGAAGACCAGACCGATCACCAGCGACAAGGTTCCTCCGTATCCCACCGCGATCTTGGACGGATCCTTTTCCCTGAAATTCGGCCAAACCGCCCCCAATCCCGCGGCGAGGGAACTGAGTCCCATCGAAAGGCCGATCGCCGCAACCTGATGGAGGACGATGAGTTCAACAGGCATCCGAAGGGACATGTCACTGTAAAGCAAAAGGGGAAGGGAAAACAAAAGACAAAGGATTAAGGAAAACGCCACTTTTCCCCTGAGCCATGCCGACCTCGGCAAGGGAGTCAGTCCAAGCAGCCAGACTCTTTTTCCCTCGAGGCTGATGAGTGGAAAGATGAACCTTCCGCACGAAGCGCAAAGAAGCATCCCGATAACCATGAGGTTCATCAGGCTGATTCCGTTCCGAAAAACCCAGCCGATCTCCCCGGGAAACATCCGCCTCAGGGATGAAAAATAAAACCCGAGCAGTACAAGGAAAACAAGCATCTGGCCCCATTGCCTCGGATCCCTTCGGAAAGTCCGGAAATCTTTCAACAGAAGGGCTCTTTCGGCCTCGCCAATACCTGGCACGAAACCAGGCAACCTGTCCATCCATACAAATCGTTGCCTGAATTCCACCCTTCCCCTTTGGGAAAGGCGGTCCAATCCGATCCGGTACCATTGCCTTGCGATCCAAGCCGAGAGGCAAAAGGTCGCCGTGCCGACGCTTGCCATCATGGCCAGGTGGCGTAACGCCGGTTCAAGCTCACCCCGAGCGGCATGCCTGAGGCCGCGGCCCATCCAGTGGCTGGGAAGCAACTGTGACGAGGCGAACTGGACATGGCCCAAAACCTCGTTGAGAGCCTCATCGTCCGAGGAGGTCGCCCCGGGCCGCAATCGGTAAAGGCCTGAGCCAAGCCAAGCCAGGCCAACGATGACGAGAATGACAATGAGCGCGGCCAAGGCCTCCTTTCTTCGATTGGGGATCCACCGAACCAGGCCAAGGCAGATGATTCCGCCGACGGAGGCGGGAGCCAGCGGAAAGAACACAAAGCAAGGAATCAAAAGGAAGTAATAAAGAGGACTGGCGCGCACGGACAATCCATAGGCCAAAAGCAGCGGCATCGCCAACAAAACGAACGCGGCACTGGAGACGGCGAGGGATCCGATGAACTGGTGGGCATACACCCTGTCATCCGGAACGGGCTTGCTGAGCAGGAATGCCGATTCCTGCGAGTCGTACAGGGAACCGTAAAGGACCAATCCGCCTGAAAAAACGAGTAGCCCTGAGAGGGCGAAGAAGAACATGTCGAGCAAGAGTCCAACGATGTCGCCACCCAAGGGCAGTTTCTGCCTGCCCAGGAATTGAAATCCGGCCAGCGCCACCGCGAATGCAAAAATGGCCACGAAACCACAGGAGGCCGCGATGCTCACGACCTTGATCCAACCTTCGCCTCGCAACTCAGCCAGTTGGTGGCGAGCCTGCCGCAA
The DNA here is from genome assembly GCA_018970845.1 of Planctomycetota bacterium. Lineage (GTDB taxonomy): Bacteria > Planctomycetota > Planctomycetia > Gemmatales > Gemmataceae > REEB421. The sequence continues at coordinate 10,238 of JAGWVO010000060.1, read as the reverse complement.
TCTGAGCATGAGGAAGGGCCCAAGCCCCGAATCCGGCATCGAGCCTGTCATGGTCCGGCTCCCGATTCGTCCCCACTTGTCAACTTCAGGAAGACCTCCTCAAGAGGACCATCGTGTGAAGCCTGCGAACTGAGTTCACCAATCGACCCGCAACCGATCAATTTCCCGCCACTGATGATGCCGATCCTGTCAGCCAATTCCTGGACGACATCAAGCGAATGGGAAGAAAGGAAAATGGTCGTTCCTTCGGCCACGAGTTCGCGCAGCAGGTCCTTCAGTTGCCTGACGCTTCTCGGGTCGAGGCCGACAGTGGGTTCATCCACCACCAGAACTTTCGGTTGGTGGAGAAGTGCCGCGGCGAACACGGTTCGCTGCCTCATTCCATGGCTGTATCGCATCGTGACCTGATCACGGAATTTTTCCAGTTCGAACTGCCGCGTCACCGTTGAAATCCGTTCCATCGCCTTGTCCGGATCCAATCCGTGCAGTTGCGCGACCAATTGCAAGAACTCAAGGCCCGTGAGGTGTTCGTAAAGGAAGGGGAGGTCCGGCACATAACTCAGGTTCGCCCTGGCCGCCAATCCGTCCGCGATCAGATCATGCCCGCAAATCGTGATTGTCCCCGCCGTTGGACGAAGCAATCCGCACATCATCTTGATCGTCGTTGTTTTGCCGGCGCCATTGGGGCCGAGAAAGGCGAAGAGTTCCCCCTTCCTTAGCTCAAGGCAAAGATCGCGAACGGCCCACTGCTCGCCGTATTTGCGCGAAACTCCATCCATTCTCACTTGGATTTCGGATTCATGCTGGGTCATGGGGTTTCCTCAACGATGAATTCCCACTCCTCCCCGGCGCCCAGTCTGACCCGCTGCGCAGCCACCTTTCCCGTCTTCGGAAGCACCCAAACGGAAATGGAAATGTCACCGGTGGCCGCGTCAATGCGATGGCACGCTGGTTGTTTCCTGGCCTTGGGAGGCAGTTCCAGTGCCTCCGCCACCTCGCAAACAATGGCGGTTCCGCTCCTATCTCCTTGGTTGCCCCTGAGGCAATCCCCGACCGGATCAACCAAGGTTGATATCCATTTCTGGCCGCCATAAAGGCCCGGCCATCGCCAAGATGGCACGAAAGGGCTGATGACAGGCCTGCCGGCCATGGCCGGCCAAGTCACCTGCCGCGGAGGAAGTCTTCCGGAAAGCCCCTCGATACCGAGGGTTTCAAACGCCTGCTCCACCTCAACGAAATTGCCAACCCTCCTGAGGGAACTGGAATGTCTCGCAATCCCCTGGTCAATTTCACCGGACGCGGCGATGAATCCACCCTTTCGCTCGAGGTTCAACATGGCATGAAGCCGGGCAAGCCGACCGGGAACACGGACTTTGCCTCCTCCTCCCGACATTTCAAAGGTCAGGAGAAACGCATCCTGATCAGGCTGAAACTCCATCGATAACTTTCCAAGGAAAGCCTTTTCGTTGTTGAACAAAACGGCAAAAAGCGATGGCGCGGGTCCCACTGTGGTTTCGTCACTGAGGGCCAGTCCGAATTCGGGAGGATTGCCAGCGGTCCAATGCGGCATCTCGACAACGGACAGATGCCAAAGGGTGGTCGTGATCCACATGACCACCAAAAAGAAGAAAATGGCTCGGGTTGGCATGCTGGTAATATAAGCGAATCCCCGGAGGCCGATTGAACGGAGCGGAGAATGAGCAAGGCTGTGACTGTCGGTGTTCCCAAGGAGCAAAAAACGCACGAATACCGGGTTGGATTACTTCCGGTGGGTGTCGAGGAACTCGTCCGGCTCGGACATCGCGTGCTGATCGAGGCTGGTGCCGGTCAAGGAAGCGGCATCGCGGACGAGGAATACTCGCGCCATGGCGCGGAAATCGTAAGCACCGCGCCCGAAATATGGGAGAGGGCCGATTTCATCATCAAAGTCAAGGAACCCGAGGAATCCGAGTGGCCGCTGATGCGCGCCGATCAGGTTATTCTCACATTCTTCCATTTCGCCGCCGACGAAAGACTCACCCGGGCCGTGATGGCCTCCGGCGCGACAGCCATTGCCTATGAAACCATCCGCGACAGCAAGGGCGGCCTCCCCCTGCTGACGCCGATGAGCGAAGTGGCGGGCCGCATGAGCATTCAGGAAGGGGCCAAATACCTCGAAAGGCCATTCGAGGGCCGGGGAATCCTGCTCGGCGGTGTTCCCGGTGTTTTGCCTGCCCATGTCGTGATATTGGGCGGTGGCGTCGTCGGGGCCAACGCGGCCAAGGTGGCCGCGGGCATTGGCGCCAATGTCACCATCCTGGATGTGAACCTCGACAGGCTTCGATACCTGGACGATGTGATGCCGCGAAATGTGACAACCCTCTTTTCAGACCGGCACAACCTGCTTGACAGCCTCAGGGACGCGGACTTGGTCATCGGTGCCGTGCTGATACCCGGGGCGAAAGCACCTCGCCTGGTCAGGCGTGAGGACTTGAAGGTCATGAGGCCGGGCGCCGTGATCATCGATGTCGCCATAGACCAGGGCGGATGCATCGAAACATCTCGTCCCACGACGCATCACGCCCCCACTTTCATCGTCGACGATATTGTTCACTACTGCGTGACCAACATGCCAGGGGCCGTGGGGCGCACAAGCACCCATGCCCTGACGAATGTCACCCTGCCCTACATTCTTCAGATCGCGAGCAAAGGCTTGGATTTGGCGGTCGTTGACCAACCCGGCCTTAGGCAGGGAATCAACATCCGCAGGGGAAGGGTGCTGAACAAGGCGGTTGCGGAAACTTTCGGATTGACCGGAAACGGCTGATTTCTCCCTTTATTTCGCCTGTTTTTGCCGTAAGCTGATCATCAGAATTTCTGGATTTTGAAAGGATAGGCAACCATGAGCAATGTCCGTTACCAAGTCCCGCAAGGCGACAGGATCACCATCAAGAACGGGGTGCTCTCCGTTCCGGAAAACCCTGTGATCCCCTTCATCGAGGGAGATGGCACTGGCGCCGACATTTGGCGGGCATCGGTTCGCGTTCTCGACGCCGCAGTCGCGAAGGCCTATGCGGGCAAGCGCAAAATCTCATGGATGGAGGTATATGCGGGAGAAAAATCATTCACCCAGTTCAACACTTGGCTCCCCGATGCCACTGTCGACGCCTTCAGGGATTTCCTCGTGGGAATCAAGGGTCCACTGACCACTCCGGTCGGCGGTGGCATCCGCTCCCTCAATGTGGCACTGCGGCAACTGCTCGACCTGTATGTCTGCCTTCGGCCCGTTCGATGGTTCAAAGGTGTTCCCTCCCCGGTGAAGCACCCGGAGAAGGTCGACATGGTGATCTTCCGCGAGAACACCGAAGACATTTACGCCGGAATCGAGTTCGAGGAAGGCTCTGAAAGCAACCAGAAGTTCCTCAAACTGTTCCAGGAAAACTTTCCCAAGGAATTCGGGAAGATCCGTTTCCCCTCCACCAGCGGCATTGGAATCAAGCCTGTATCCAAGGAGGGAAGCGAAAGGCTGATCCGTTCCGCGCTTGAATACGCCTTGGTGAACAAACGCAAAAGCGTGACTTTCGTTCACAAGGGCAACATCATGAAATTCACCGAAGGAGCCTTTCGATCCTGGGGATATGGTTTGGCGGAACGGGATTTTGCCGGAAAGGTTTACACTTGGGAACAATGGGAACGCACCAAGAAGGAAAAGGGGGAACCTGCGGCGAACCAGGAACAAAAAGATGCCCTTGCGTCTGGCAAAATCCTCGTCAAGGACGCCATCGCGGACATCACGCTTCAGCAGGTTCTCACTCGCCCGGATGAATTTGATGTGATCGCCACCCTCAACCTCAATGGTGATTACCTTTCGGATGCGCTGGCGGCCCAGGTGGGAGGCATCGGCATCGCGCCCGGAGGAAACATCAACTATGTGACCGGGCACGCGGTTTTTGAGGCAACCCATGGCACAGCTCCGAAGTATGCCAATCTGGACAGGGTCAATCCGGGTTCCGTGGTCCTGTCAGGGGAAATGATGCTCAGGTACATGGGTTGGACGGAAGCGGCCGACCTGATCATCAAGGGCATGGACGGGGCGATCGCCGCGAAAACGGTCACTTACGATTTCGCGCGTCTCATGGAAGGTGCCAAGGAAGTCAAGTGCAGCGAATTCGGCAGCGCCGTTATCCAGCACATGTGAAAAATGCCGCCATGCGGCCGCCAAGGTCGGAAATGTGTGGTTGGAATTGGCGGGGGGGCGGGATTCAACCCGCCCCCACTTCTTGAATACCGAGATATTTTGGCTGACCGCTTGACGATCAGAATGCGAGCATTTGGCGGTACTGGTCGAGACGGGCGTCGATTTCCTGCTTGGATGTGATCCGAAGGCGGTCAAGGCCAAAGCCCTCGACAGTGAGGCTGGCCACCACGGTCCCATAAGCCATGGCCCGCCTGAGTCGCCCGGTTTTTCGCTCGGGTTCCGCGGCAAGCGAAGCCATGATGCCTCCCGCGAAACTGTCTCCAGCACCGGTCGGGTCCACAACGGTTTCCGTGGGAAACGCAGGAACCACGAATACGCCATCATCGCTGAAAAGCATGGCGCCGTGTTCGCCCTTCTTGAGGATCACGAAGCCGGGGCCAAGTTTCCGGACGGCATGCCCCGCGCGCACCAGGTTCGACTCCCCCGTCAGCAGCATCGCCTCGCTGTCGTTTAACATCAACCCGTCAAGCCGGGGAAGCAACCTCAGGAGCGCGTCCCGATGATGGTTGATCCAGAAGTCCATGGTGTCGGCCACCACAAGTTCCGGACGGGCGACCTGATCCAGCACGCTTGCCTGGGTGTCAGGTGAGCTATTCGCCAAAAATACATATTTGCTATCCTTATATTCAGTTGGCAACTGGGGCTTGAAATGCTCGAAAACACCAAGCTTGATGGCCTTGGTGGTCCTCGTGTTCATGTCCCTGTGATATTCGCCTTCCCAGAAGAAAGTCTCCCCGTCTGTTTTGGCGAGCCCCCGGATATCGACGCCGCGGGCGGTGAACAGGTCGATGTTGGCCTGGGGAAAATCCCTTCCAACAACCCCGACCAGCCTCGGATTGGTGAAATGGCTCGCCACGACGGAAAAATAGGATGCCGATCCTCCAAGAACCCGCTCGGCGGATCCATGGGGCGTGTGGATCGTGTCGAACGCGATGGAACCAACGACAAGAAGCGGCATGGGCATGGATTCCTGATGGATATGGATTTCAATTGAACGCGGGTGACGACCGGATTCGGCGAATGGATTCGTCCCTTCCGAGGATCATCAGGATGTCGTAGACCCCGGGTCCAACCTCGACACCGGTGCAAGCCACCCGAAGCCCGTGAATGAGAAGGGAAGGTTGAGTGCCGCGGGCGGAACTCAAGGCCTGCAAGGCACCTTCAAGAGATTGGACATCAAATACCGGAAGTTTTCCGATCTCCCCAACGAAGGCAGCAAGAAGATCGGCGACCCCCTCCTTGCGAAGACGCTTGGCGACGGCCTTTTCGTCGTAGGCGACCGCAGTTGATAGCAGAGGTGTTCCATACTGGAGAATGTCGCTGAACAACTTGATGCGATCGCCGGAGGCGATAATGACCTGCTCAAGCTTTCGTGATTGTTCGGCTGAGGGTTCAGCCGGCAGAACGCCGGCCCGCTGGAGAAAGGGAAGGCATCCGGCGACCTTTTCGGCCAACGGCATTTCCTTCATGTATTCGCCGGCCACCCAGTACAGTTTGTCAGGATCGAAACTGGCCGGGGAACTGTTGACCCTTTCGAGTCCGAAATGGGCGATCATGGTTTTCAGCGGAATGATCTCGCTATGGTCATCCATCGACCACCCAAGGCGACCGAGATAGTTGATCAGGGCCGCCGGCAGGTAGCCCATTTCCCTGTAAAACGCCACGGTAGCCGGATTGAGGTCGTCCCGCGCCGCGATCTCCGCCGCGGACCAGCCTATGCGCTCAAGCTTTTGTCGGATTTCCGTGGTCAGGAATTTGGCCATGTCTCTCTTGCTGAGCTTTTTCTTGGAATTCGGCTCGTTCACGACGGGAACGTGCGCGAAGGCCGGGGTGGAAGCCCCAAGCGCGGCATAGGCGACAAGTTGAAGCGGTGTGTTTGACAGGTGCTCGGCGGCCCTCACCACATGCGAGATCCGCATGGCCGCATCATCCACGACGGTCGCGAAATTGTAGAGGGCCCGGCCATCGGCGCGCAGGATGACTGGGTCCCCCAAGTCGTCGGCTTTCCATTCGACATGACCGCGGATGAGGTCATCGAGCGCAATCACCGTTCCCTCGGGAACCTTCAGGCGAATCGGCAATCGCCTTTCCGCGAGCAAGGCAAGATTAGATTCCGCGGTGGCTTCCCGCCGAGGGCCCCGGTGAATGTAGGGACGCTTGGCCTTTTCAGCAGCCTCGCGCTCCACCCGGAGTTCATCCGCCGTCAGGATGCACGGATACGCGTGACCAGAGGCGACTAGTTTGCGGGCTGCCTGATCGTACAAATGCTGCCTTTGGGATTGGAAGTAGGGGCCATGCGGACCTTCCACTCCCGGTCCTTCATCCCAATCGATCCCGAGCCACCTGAACCCGTCGAGAATCGGCTGAAGGGCTTCCGGCTTGTTGCGTTCGGCATCGGTGTCGTCGATGCGGAGAATGAACTGGCCGCCATGCCGTCTAGTGAACAGCCAGTTGAACAGCGCGGTACGGACGCCACCGATATGAAGATAACCCGTTGGACTCGGGGCAAAACGCGTTCGGACCGGTCCCATCGCTGACCTCGGCTCACAGTCAAATTAACTTCGTGTTGCTTTACGAGTTGGCTGACTCGGTGTCAGCGCCGTTGGGAGTTTTCAGGCCTGTTCCGCGGCCTTCAACCAAAACTTCCGTGATCCCGGACTGAACAATCCTGTCTTCCTGGTTCAGGATGTCCCTTTGCCAGCGAATCAAGCCCCGTCGCCCCCGAGAACGCTCTTCCCTGTCGAGAACCCGGCAAACAAGACGCACCGTATCGCCGGGAAAAACTGGATGCAGGAACTTCCATTCACGAATTCCAATAAATGCCAGAATCCGTTGGGGCGGCGAAAAGGTTCCCAATCCGCTCGCGATGGCGAAAACCAGCAAGCCATGCGCCATCGGCTTGCGAAAAGGGGTGGTCGCAGCGAAGGAGTGGTCGACATGGATGGCGTTGAAATCCCCGGATATTCCGGCAAAATTCACAATGTCCGCCTCGGTCACGGTTCGGCCTGGCGAGGTATAGGTTTGCCCCACCTGCAGATCATCAAAATACAGATGCTGGGAGGTGAACATCCTGCATCTCCAATTCATGCGGTAACCGGTCCGTCCAATCGTCCGGTGGATACAAAAAGGGATCTCATTGGCGCAAGGCAAAAGTTGCGGGGGAACAAGTTCCATGATGTTGAACACCTTGTCCGAAACACACGCCGCAATCCGTTCACGCTTTCCTTCCCTTGGCCGAATCGGGCCTGAAGGCAAGCCTTGGGTTCATCTGGATGGTCCTGGCGGAACACAGGTTCCGGGATCAGTGGCAGCTGCGATTTCCGATTCCATCATCATGGCGAATGCCAATCGTGGCGCCGCCTTTCATTCCAGCGCCCTCGTTGAAGAACTGATGGCCCGGGCTGGCTCGCTATGCGCCGATTTTCTCGGAATTGATGATCCCAGGCGCGTGATCTTCGGGCCCAACATGACAACCTTGGCGTTTCATCTGGCGGACGCCCTTGTCCCCGAGTTGTCCACGGGGGACGAGATCGTGGTGAGCCGGTTGGATCATGATGCCCATGTTTCCCCTTGGCTCCACGCGGCCCGACGGTCTGGAGCCACTGTGAGGCATTTGGATTTTTGCCGACGGTCATTCGCGATCCAGCCGGATATGTTGGCGCGGGTCATCGGCCCCCGCACCAAATGGATCGCCTTCACCGCGGCCAGCAACGCCCTGGGATCACTCGTTGCCGTGAACGAACTCATCAAGGTGGCAAGAACCACGAACGCCATCGTTTCCATCGACGGAACCCACCTTGCCCCACATCTGCTGCCCGAGGTGGATTCTTGGGATGCGGATTTCTTTTTCTGCTCGGGCTACAAGTTTTTCGGCCCCCATGTGGGCATCATGGCGGGAAAAATCAAGTGGCTTGAGTCGTTGAACCCGGCAAGGGTGAGGCCGGCTGGTGAAAAGCTTCCCGTTCGCTGGATGACTGGCACTCAAAACCATGAGGGAATCGCCGGATTGGTTGCGGCTCTGGAATACTTGGCCGAACTGGGAGATGACCAAGTCGATTTCCGTTCCAAGTTGCGGAGCGCCTACCAAAGAATCGCCGGGCATGAGGCAAGTCTTGCCCGATTGTTCTTTGAAAGGTTGCGAAGCCAAAACATTTGGAAATTGATCGGTCCGAATCAGGCCGACCCGACAACTCGTGTGGCCACGTTTGCATTGAGCGGCCCGGTTCCGCCGCGCCAAGCCGCAGAAGTGTTGGCAAAACGAGGGATATGCGCGTATTCAGGAAACTTTTATGCGCTTCCTGTCACGGAAGCCTTGGGGCTTGAGCCTTCCGGTGGCCTCTTGCGCGTTGGGGCCGTTCACTACAACACGGCGGAGGAAATTCATCGTCTTTGGGATGCGCTCGATGCCATTCGTTAGTATTTCCGAATGAGGAATGGCCTTCCCTCAAGGACCTTTCTGCTGACTTCCCGCCCTTGGGGATCAAGTTCAATCATCGCCTTCTTTTCAAAGCTGCTGACTAGCGTGTTCCCGTTGGATAGCCGATGAGCGGAGACAGGGGTGGGCACCGACGCCTGCCAATGGATGTTTCCCGCCGAATCGATTTCGGCCACCCGGCCCGCGCCACCCAATGCCACCAGCCATCGATCGCTTCTCAGATGCTCCAACCCGCACCAGTAACCGGCGCCATGTCCGATTTCCTTGATGAAGGCCGTCGATTCCACCTTCCAATCGTGATTGATGATGAGAAGATGTCCATCGCCAGTCACCGCGGCAAGTTTCCCATCACCCGATTTTCGCACGGCCCGGAACCCGGAAGCGTGGGTAAGGGCATGCAGGGCCCTACCCTCCCTGTCAACTTCCAACAACTCCCTGAAAGTGGCGACAGCGATCGTTCCATGGCGGGTTGTGACGGCTGAAACCGGCGAACCGGGCATCGTTTGTTGCCAGATGATTTCGCCTCGCCTGTTTCTTTCCGTGACTTTTCCGGCGTTACGCTCCGCAATCAGCAATCTTCCTCCAGGAAGAACCTCAACATCATTGGGGCCCAGGAGGCCGGTGGTTTCGGAAACAATGTCGCCACCTGGCCCATGGCGAGTCACCTTGCCGCCAGATTCACCATCAAACAGAACCACAACCGTGAATCCTCGGTCCTGACTGCCAGAAGCCGCGCGGTTCCAATCTAGTCCAGGCATTCCGGCACCCAGCCAGCCTTTCCAGCCATGGGTCAAGCTGCCGGTATCCCTTCCTGAGAGTGACATGAGGATTTCCGCGGCTTCCTCCCCTGCTGAATCAACCGCAGAGGCAGCCAATTCCGCCAAGCAGGGCAACGCCACAGCTTGCTTGAGTTCAATCAACGGCTTGGCGGCATGTAGTCGAACCTCGCGGTCGGAATCTTGCAAGAAAGTTGCCAGCCCATGAACCTTTCCCGGGTTCCTCGACCAGGCTGAAACCACGATGAGCCTGTCGGAAGCCCGGTTTGATCGCGCAAGGCCCGAGAGTTCCATGGCCGGCAAGGCCGGTTCCAAGGCCAAAGCTGATTCCACAAGTTCTAACCGTTCCTCAGGAGATTCAGCCTGAGCCGCCAATTCCCTCACATGGTGCCACGATTCCCGGGCTTGCAATTTCTTGAGTTCGGTGATGGCATCCCATACAGCCCTGCGTTCCATTGCCGGGTCGATCTGGTCAAGACACGACTTGGCGCGCTTTCGAACTTCGGGATCTGGATGATTTGATGAAAGCCGGAGGGCATGAAGGGCCACCCGCCCTTTGCCAACCAAAAATTCCTCAGCTTGCTCCCTTTCCGCGAACATTTCCGAGGAAAGGCGGGATACTGCTTGATGGATGGCATCGACATCTGCCTGCCTGACGATTCGCCCCGAAAGGAACAGATTCAGCCTGGCGACCCTGTCTGGTCGATCCGATGGTTGCGGCGCATCAGCAAAGAGACCGAACGCGCAGAACAGGTAGCCGAAAACGCAAGCCACGGCATCGAATCCCCGG
>JAGWVO010000059.1 GCA_018970845.1 Planctomycetota bacterium | reverse complement strand
GATCGGCGCGTAGGAGCCCTGAACGAAGTGAGGGGCCAGGATTCAACCGTCGGGAATTTCAAGCTATCGCATCCGAAAACACGGTCATCAGTTTACAAGCAGGATGTTCGGTCATTTTGTGCGATCCATTATTCTGAATTCTGCCCTATGCCGGTGGATTTCAAGGTCAAGGCCGGGATCTCCAGCGAATCAATCCGCCCCTCAGGGCTCTTCGGTTACGGAATCGGGCTCAATAACCAGCCCCTTGAGAGCCCCCAGCGATGTGAGGGGCAAAAGGGCATCCTTCGGAAATGAATGAAAACCGGTTGATTTCAGGCATTCCTGAAAAATCAAACCGGATCACAACAGGTTGACAATGCGGTCTTGGCGCGGGGTGAACCTCAGGCCAACAACTCCTTCACCACGCGGGCTTCCTCGACCCCGGTAAGCCTTTGGTCGAGGCCGAGGTGGCGCACCGTGAAGCGCCTGTGGTCGTAGCCCAGGCACTGCAGCATCGTGGCGTGAAGGTCGCGGATGTGGACCGGATCCTTGACGATGTTGTAGGAAAAGTCGTCGGTTTCCCCATGCACCGTGCCCGGCCTGATCCCGCCGCCGGCCATCCAGAGCGTGAAGCATCGGGGATGGTGGTCCCGGCCGTAGTTCTCGCGCGAGACGCCCCCCTGAGAGTAGATCGTGCGGCCGAACTCCCCGCCCCAGACCACCATGGTGGACTCGAACAATCCCTTGCGCTTGAGGTCCTGGATGAGGCCCCAGCAAGCCTGGTCGACATCGCGGCACTGGTCGGGCAGGCGGCCCGAGACATTGGCGTGGGTGTCCCAGTTGTTGTGGTAGACCTGCACGAACCTCACGCCCCGTTCAACAAGCCTGCGCGCCAACAGCGCGGTGTTGGCGAACGATGCCGGCTTGCGCGCCGCCTCGCCGTAGAGCTTGAAGGTGGATTCGGGCTCGGTGGCCAGGTCGGTGAGTTCCGGCACGCTGGCCTGCATGCGGTAGGCCATCTCGAACTGGCTGATGCGGGTGACGGTTTCGGGGTCGCCGATTTCCCTTGCCGTCAATTCGTTGAGCTTGCGCAGTCCGTCGAGGGAGGCGCGGCGCGTGGCGGCATCCACCCCGGGGGGGTTGTTGAGGTAGAGGATCGGGTCGCCCGAGGCGCGGAACGAAACTCCGGCATGCTCGCCGGGAAGGTACCCCGACTGCCATAGACGGGCGGAGATGGCCTGCACCTGCTCGGTGTTGGTGGGCTTGGCGACCATGACGACGAAGGTGGGGAGGTTGCGGTTGAGCGAACCCAGGCCGTAGCTCACCCATGAGCCGAGGCAGGGCCTGCCGGTGACCTGGTTCCCCGTCTGGATGTAGGTGATGGCGGGTTCGTGGTTGATCGCCTCGGTGTTGAGGCTGCGGATGAAGCACATGTCATCCACCATGCTGGCGGTGTGCGGCAGCAACTCGCTGACCCACATGCCGGATTGACCATGTTGCTTGAACTTGAACTTGCTGGGGGCGATGGGGAACCGCTTCTGCCCCGAGGTCATCGTGGTGAGGCGTTGGCCCCGGCGGATGCTGTCGGGCAGGTCCTTGTCGAACCAGTCCCGCATCTTGGGCTTGTGGTCGTAAAGGTCCATTTGCGGCGGGCCGCCGACCATGTGCAGGTAGATGATGTTCTTGCACTTGGGCGCGAAGTGGGGGCGCGCGTCGTCGGCCGCGCCTGACGAGGCGCCGGAATCGGCCATGGCGGCGTTTCCGGTGAGGGCGCCCAAGGCGGCCCAGCCGAGCGGATGGGCGCCTTGCGCGAAGAAGCGGCGGCGGGTGAGGTTCAGCCCGGCTTCGGTGATCGGATCCATGTCGTGTCTCCCGTGGTGTCGCGGCCGGCTTACTTGTTGAGCGCCTCGTCGAGGTTCAGGACGAGGTTCGCCATCATCGTCAGCGCCGCGAGTTCCCGCTTGTCGAGGGCGCCATCCACCGGCGCCTCGCCGACGGTTACCAGTTTTTGCGCCTCGGCGGGGGCCTGCCCGTAGTGCCGCCTCAGCCCGGCGAGCGACTCGGCCAAAATGGCCGCCTCCGCCGGCCGGAAATCGCGCGACAGGACGCGCCGGCCCAAGGCATTGAGCCGGGCGGCGTCGTCCGGGGCCGACTTGTCGGCGAGCACCCGGGAGGCGAGCACCCGGGCCGCCTCGACGAGTTGCGGATCGTTGAGGGTGACAAGCGCCTGCAGCGGCGTGTTCGTGCGCTCGCGGCGCATCGTGCAGGTCTCGCGGTTGGGCGCGTTGAGGATTTCCATGCTCGCCGGGGGCGCGCTGCGCTTCCAGAAGGTGTACATGCTGCGGCGGTAGAGGCTTTCGCCCTTGTCGGCGCGGTAATCGCGGGTGTTGCTGCCGATCATCGCGACGGCCTCCCAGACACCCTCGGGCTGGTAGGGCTTCACGCTCGGGCCGCCGACTTTGGAAACCAGCAGTCCGCTGGCGGCGAGCGCCTGGTCGCGGATCATCTCGGCGTCGAGCCGGAAGCGGGGCCCGCGGGCCAGGAGCCTGTTGTCGGGGTCCCTGCGCGCCTTTTCGGGAGTCGCCATCGCCGATTGCCTGTAGGTCGCGCTGGTCAGCATGAGCTTGAACAACTTCTTGACATCCCATTGTCGCTCGCGGAACTCGACGGCGAGCCAGTCGAGCAGGTCGGGATGGCTGGGCTGCTCGCCCGTGACGCCGAAGTCGCCGGCGGTGCGCACGATGCCGTTGCCGAACACCTCCTGCCAGAAGCGGTTCACGGTCACCCGCGTGGTGAGCGGATGCTCCTCGGTGAGGAGCCATTTGGCGAAGCCGAGCCTGTTGGACGGGGCGTCCTTGGGAAGGGGCGGCAGGGCCTTGGGAGTGGCGGCCTTCACCGCATCCTTCCGGCGGTCGTACTCGCCGCGCTCCAGAATGAACGCCATCGCCTCGCCCGGCTTCTCCTGCATCACATGGGCGATGGTCCCCTTGCCCCTCAGGGAGATCTCCTCCTTTTCCAGGCTGGCAAGGGCCTCCTTGCCTTTCTGGTATTCCTTGTCACGGTCGCCGAGGTACCAGGCGAACAGCTGGTCCTTCTCGGAGGCGCCGCGCTTGTCGGCCGGCTTGGCCAAAATCTGCTCGAGGCTGTTGGCAAGGCTCTCGGCCTCGTGCGGGGCCAGGGCCCGCGTGTAGATCCGCAGGTCCTCGATCGGCATGTTCCTCAGCGGTTCGCCGGCATCGCGGGCGCCCAAGCGGAGCGGCACCGGGGTCTTGGTGGTCCCGGCGCCCGCGAGGCGGTCGTTCTCCACCTTCACGGGTTGTTCCTTGCCGTTGTAATACACCTTCACACCCGAGGCCTTGCCGGTGCCGTCGTGCGTCACCGTCACATGGGTCCACGCGTTGGGCTGCAGCTGGGAAGAGGCGAAAACCTTGAGGCCGGCATCGGGCCAGCGGTGGATGAGGTGCATCCCGGCGCGGCCCTCCTGGATCCAGAAGTCCCAGCCCCGATGCCCCGGCGGCCCTTCCATGCGCGCGACCACCGGTCCGGACACGGCGTTCACGGGAGGTTTCAGCCAGGCCGACAGGGTGAAGGCCTGGCCGGCGTCGAAGTCTCCCGCGTCGGGGATCACCGCCACCGATCCGTTGAGTCGCAGGGCCTTGCCCGTGTCGCGGCCGGGCACCCACGACGGGTTGGCGAGGTCGACCTGCCGCTCCTTGCCGGAAACGAGGAACTTCGCCTTGGTTCCCGCGCCCTCGGTGAGTGCCGCCGAAAGGAGCAGGCCCTCGGCGGAAACCGATCCTGTGCTTCGGGGAGCCGCCTTGGCTTGCCACGCCTCGAACTCCTTGCGGGCGAGGTTGCGGCGTTCATCAAGCGCCTTTTTGGCCGAAGAGATCGATTCCTGCAGTTTGGCGATCCTTGTCTCGTCACCTCGGGCGGGCACCGGAATCACCGGGGGCGTGTTGGGTATGTTGCCATCCATGGCGCCCTGAGTTGTGTTGTTGAAGAAGGCCGCCATCGCGTAGAAGTCGCGCATGCTCAGGGGGTCGAACTTGTGGTCGTGGCAGACGGCGCAGCCGGCGGTCAGGCCCATGAAGACCTGGCTGGCCGTCTCGGTGCGGTCGCGGGTGTACAGGACCAGGTATTCCTCCGAAATCGCGCCGCCTTCGTTCGTGGTGATGTTGCAGCGGTTGAAGCCCGTGGCCACGCGTTGGTCGAGCGTGGCGCCGGGAAGCAGGTCGCCGGCGAGTTGCTCGATCGTGAACTGGTCGAAGGGCATGTTCCGGTTGAACGCCGAGATCACCCAGTCCCGGTACGACCACATCTCGCGGAAGTTGTCGAAGTGGATGCCATGGGTGTCGGCATAGCGCGCCGCGTCGAGCCAATGGCGGGCGCGGTGCTCCCCCCAGGCCGGGCTGGCAAACAGCTTGTCGAGGTATTTCTCGTAGGCGTCCGGCGCCTTGTCGGCGACGAATTCATCGACAAGGGCGGGGTCGGCCGGCAATCCGGTCACATCGAGGGCGGCGCGGCGGGCGAGCGTGCGGCGATCCGCTTCCGGCGCGGGCTCGAACCCCGCCGACTCGATCCCGGCGAGGATGAACCTGTCGATCGGGTTCCGCGCCCAGCCCGCGTTCTTCACCATCGGAAATGGCGGACGCTTGGGAGTGATGAACGACCAATGCGGCTGATACCCGGCTCCCTGGGCCACCCAGGCCTTGAGCATCTCCTTTTGCCGGGGCTTCAACTTCTTGTGGCTTCGCTCCGGCGGCATCCGCTTGACCGGATCATCGAGGTCAAGCCTTTCCACCAGCGGGCTTTCGGCCGGCTTTCCCGGCACGATGGCGCCCGCGGCGATGGCGTCCTCGCGGCGGTCGAGGCGCAGGTCGGCCTTGCGCGCGGCGCTGTCGGGGCCGTGGCAGGCGAAGCAGTTTTCCGCGAGGATCGGCCTGATGTCGCGGTTGTACTCCAGCCGGGTTTCGGCGAATGCCGGGATGGCGGCGGTGAGCAGCACCGCGATGGCGGGGAGGAAGCGCATGGTCGGGTCATCCTTGGCGGGAATGGCTGCCGCACGGGGCGTGGCGCGACGGCAGGCAATCAGCTAACCAAGTATATAAACCGGTGTGAACCTGAAGCAACAACGAGGTTCAAGGATCAGGGAGCGCTGACAGCCTCTCCACCGACGCGGGTTCCCAGGGCCCGCCATGTGGCCAAATCGATGCCGTTGCTGATGAACCGGGTGGAGCCATCCATGAACATGACATTCACGCCGCCGGAATGATAGCTGCGGCTGGTGACGGCCGCATAGGTGTCGCCCGGGTTGGGTTCCCTCGCGAGGACGACATCGACATCGTAGGCGACCCCTCCGCTGGAATAGGCGACATTGGAGTTGGGCGTGAACACCGTGGTGAACCCGGTCTCATCGACCTTGCCATCAACCCATTCAACATGGGAATAAGTGGCTGGATTGAAAGCCGCCAATGGCAGTGAGGCAACGGCCGAGGTCTGGCTCAACGGGGGCAGGCCCGCGGCGTACACCGTCGTGGTTGAGGCGCCAACGACTCGGTTGGTGAACGCCTTCACCTCGGCCATGGCCACGGTGTTGCTCAACCCATCCACGAAATCGGCGGGACGGCAGGCCTGATTGGGGCCGAAGGCTCCATCACCCGATCGCATGGCTGAAGTCTTGCCCGTCAGCACCGCCCAGGTGCCGTTGTTGAGCGAGTAGTTGATGGGCCAATACTTGTGGCCAAAGGTGGCGTCGGTGCCGTAACCCTTGTCGTTCACTTCCGATGGGCAGATGAAGGTAGCCACGCGCTTGGAACTGATGGCGGGTTGCACACCGTAGCCGAGTGAAAAGTCGATACCGCGGAACAGGCTTTCCTGCTCAATGAACGGAAGGATTCGCGAAACGCCCGACCACGCGTTGGTGGCGGTGACCAGGGAACCGTTCCATGAGTAGTTTCCATTGGAAGGGAGGCCGTTGTTGGCGTCCATGTAGCCGTGCATGGCGAGGCCCATTTGCTTGAGATTGTTGAGGCACTGGGCCCTAGCCGCCGCCGCGCGCACCTTCTGCACGGCGGGAACGAGAAGGCCGATGAGGATGGCGATGATGGCGATCACCACGAGGAGTTCGATGAGCGTGAAGCCTCCGCGGGTTTGGCGGTGCGTGCCGGTCATGGAAGCGGCCTCCGGAAGTCGGATATCAGGTGTTGGAGGCGCATCGCTTGCGGAAGTGGCATCGCCACGGCGGGTGCTGAGCAGCCTGCCAAGAGCTTATTGAGACTGAGTCTCACTCTCTTGACATTGAGCATCATATCAGTACTATTTCGCTTGCCAAGGCTCTTTTCATCTTTTCCGGTGCGCCCTCATGGCGGAATCTGCTGAACATCACGATTCCGGTAAACAGAATCAGCCCAAAACCATGGAATCATCCGACCTTTTCCAAGGCGCAAGAACCATTCTCATCAGGCACGACGGGCAGGTTTACATGCTGAGAATCACGGGCAGGAACAAGCTGATCCTGCAGAAGTAATGGGGGCCCGGTTCATGCGGAACCATTCACGGTTCCGTCCGCGACGGAGAACCATTTTTTGAGTTGCCGGGAACCGACATGAAAAAACTGAGCGGGCTAGCGGCCCTCTCGGAAGTGGAACCAGGCCGGGGCTTGGCGAAAGGTCGTCCCCATCCTTCCGCCAGGCCAAAATCGCGTCGTCCCATCGCGATCAAGGCCACCGCCCCGGCCCAGACTCAGGGCGCCGGGATTGGCAGGTCCCGCGCGCCATCAACGATCAGGTTCGCCCGATAAAGTCTGTTGAATTGCCAAGAGATCGAGGCGTTGGTGATTCGGGCGAAACGAAACTATCGTATTTTTACACGGCATTTTCCGCGGAGGGAAAACAAAAAACCAAAAATATCGTCATGGCCTTGGCGTTGGCGCCACCGTTGACTTGGCCGAGGCGGTTTCGATGAGCACCGGTGGTTTCCCCTCTCCGGTGGCATCACTCGACTGCTTGAGGATCGCGCGCGCCACATCCAACCCCTTGGTCACCTTGGCGAAAATCACTTGGTGTCCGTCGAGATGCGGCGAATCGGAAAGCAGGATGAAAAACCTTGAACAGGCGGTGTCCGCCTCCTCGTCGCGACAGGCCCCGACCATTCCAATGGCATGCCTGGCGTCCGGATGGGATTCGTGCCGCAACCAATATCCCAACCCGCCTCCGGCGGTTTCACCGGTTCCAAGGGGGCAGCCAGCTTCCAGCTGCTCTACCCTTGCCGTCACCTGGCCACCCGCATCCACCAGTTCCTCCTGCCTGATCCGGTCGAAGCGCATTCCCTTGTAGTAGCCAGCCTTTACCAAGGCGAGAAAATGCCGGGCATGATTGGGCGCCAGATGCGGCAAAACGCTGATCTCAATGGCTCCAAGCCCTGTTTCCATCGTCACGATCCATGAGACCGGGCGCCCTTCATCGTCCTCGAAACGGATGGCGGGCCAGTCTTCCCGCACCTGGCGCATGAGCTTGAAGACGGGAAATCCGGTGAAGGTGGCATCGGGCGGTCGGGTGGCGCCCGCCGGTGGCTGGTCGGCGGGACGAATGGCCTGCTCGAAGGTCGCGTAGGCCCTCGGCAAGCTGTCAGGGCCGGCGGACACCATCGCCGCGGGCGCGGCCTTGGGTTGGGGTGCCGCTTCTTCCGCCTGAAGATCTGTCGGCCTGGGCGAACCTCCGCAGCCAACGAGCGCCGTGAGAAGAAATGGGACAAGCAGGCGCGTCATATGCAACGGGCTCATGCCGGGAACCCCGCGATGTTTCAGAAACCGGGTGGTGGCGCGTCGATTTCGTCGAGCACGGCACGCATCACCTCGATGTCGGTGCGTCCGCGGTGGTCGAAATTCCGGCGCAGCGTCGGGTTTTGCTTGTCGGCGACCGTGCAGGTGAATCGCCAGTCGTTCGAGTTGGTCATTTCCAACCGCTGGAACACCACTCCCTTGCGGACCAGTTCCGCCTGCAGGGAGGCGTACGAGTCGGGCGCGCCGGGGTTGAAGGACGCGGCAGTCACCGCTCCGGCGACACCGGCGGCACCCGCCGCCGGGGCGGCGCCCAAGCCCGGAGAAGGCTGGGGATTGGCGGGTGTGAAGCCTGAGGAACCGTTTTGCTGGAGCCTGATGGGTGGAAGCGACGGCCCGCCCGCGGGATTGCCGTTGTCGGCTCCGGGAATGCGAAGTCCGCCCGAACCGCTGGTCATGGAGGCGGGCGTGGCGGAGGGGGCCGGGGGCGTGTTCCAGTTGGCCGAGGAGGTGGCACCGGGAGGCGGCGAGGGTGCCCGCGACGGGAGCGAACCGTTGGGCGCCGGTCCCAAAAGCGGGTCCCGCTCGGTGGAGGCGCCCATGCCGGGCGTCTTGGCCGCGGCGCCAGGCGCCGAGGAGGAGAACGGGAAACTGGGCGGTGGAGGTGCCGTGCCGGTTCCGGCGGTGTTCTTGCAGCCCGCCGTGGCGAGGACGGCGCACAAGGCGGCAAGCCCCCATCCTTTCGCACGCATGGCCATCTCCCTTGCGTTACCATGCTTGACCGGACCGCCCGGTCCGATAAACAAGCAATCTTTGAACAAGATCGTCTAACGACGGCCGGAGTTGGTGACAATGGCAACTTTCCGCATCGCGGTGATAGGTGGGGACGGCATCGGGCCCGAGGTGATCGACGAGACAGTCAGGGTCTTGGACAAGGCGGGCCGGCACGACGGCGCCTCCTTTGACTGGAACCAACTCCCGTGGAGTTCCACCAAGTTCAAGCAAACCGGCGAGATGGTTCCCTCGGACGGCTGGGATCTCCTCGCCCGCCACGACGCCATCCTGTTCGGCGCCGTGGGCCTGCCGGATGTTCCCGACCAGATTCCCGTCCACTCACTCCTGTTGCCCATGCGCCGCAAGTTCGACCAGTATGTGAACTTGCGTCCAGCATTCCTGTTTGACGGCGTGACCTCCCCGTTGGCCAACAAGGCTCCCGGAAGCATCGACATGCTGGTGTACCGCGAAAACACCGAGGGCGAATACGCCCCCGTTGGCGGCCGCATGTACCAGGGCACCGACGCGGAGATCGCGATCCAAAGCAATGTGTTCACCCGCAGGGGATGCGAGCGGATCCTGCGGGCGGCGTTCGGGGCGGCGCGCAAGCGCCCCCGCCGCAAGCTCACCTCCATCACCAAGTCGAACGCCCAGGCGTTCGGAATGGTGCTGTGGGACGAGTGCTACAACAAGGTTCGCGCCGAGTTTCCCGATGTCCAGTCGTCATCGCTGCTGGTGGATGCCGCGGCGATGGACTTCGTGCGCAAGCCCGAGTCGTTCGATGTGGTTGTGGCGAGCAACCTGTTCGGAGACATCCTGACCGACCTTTCGGCGATGGTGGCCGGCACCGTGGGCCTGGCCTCGAGCGCGAACATCAACCCCGAGCGGACCTTTCCGAGCATGTTCGAACCGGTCCACGGTTCGGCGCCCGACATCGCCGGCAAGGGAATCGCCAATCCGCTCGCGGCGATCCTTTCCGGGGTGCTCATGCTGCGACATCTCGGATTGGAGAAAAGCGCCCAGGCCACCCATGACGCCGTTGTGAAGGTTCTCAAGGCGCGCGCCCCGCGCACTCCCGACCTTGGGGGCAAGGACGGCACCAAGGACATGTCCGAGGCGGTGCTGGCGCTGGTCTGAACCCGGATTGTTGACATCCGGGATCCTTGGGCCATAGCATATCCTCTCCGGAGGGTATCCCATGCGTCGTCCCCTGGTCGCAGTCCTTCTTGTCGCCGGTTTCCTTTGCCGCCAACCATCAGCCGAGGCGGGGTGAGGGCAGACCAATATGCTCGCGGCGGCAGGTCTGCCGCCCAGCGGGCATGTTTCCCACTGCTCGCCCTCGCGTTCCGGCTATTCAAGCCAGCAATTGCTGGAGATGCGGCAGCAGGCGACGCGCATGGCCGTGAGCCTGAAGTCGTGCGGTGACGAGGAAATGATGCGCGCGGCGATCACTTCGAGCGATCACAGGCACCGTGTCGCCGCGGCGTTCGCGTTGGGCATGGGTCACAAGCACGACGAAAGTCTGCTCATGCTCATGGAGGACCAGAATCCTCTCGTGGTGCAGGCGGCGCGCGAGGCGGCCACACACATTTGCGCGGTGAAATTCAAGCAACCCGCCGCGGATTTCGGACCGTTTCCCGGTGCTGACGCCTCCAACCGGACCGATTCGGCGGGGTTATGGAGACTTTATTTCGACAAGCAAACCGCCCGGCTTTCACCCGGTTCCTCCCCGCAGGCCACCAAGGTAGGATTACCCGAAGCGCCCAGGCGCGATGCCTCTCCCGCCAACGCTGGCAAGGAATCCGCGCCACTTCCCATTGGGTTCGTCAGCCATGGGGAGGCCGATGCCCGCGCCAAGGGTGAACGCGGCGACCCCGCGGCGAAAGCCCCGGTAAGGGAAGTCAGCTACGACGACGACAGCATTCCCGGAATGCGCATTCGACGAGTCACCCTGACTTCCGTTCCCTCCCGCTGACAGGGAAACCGGAAAAATTTTGCCAATCGGCTGAATCGGCCCCTTTTCTTGGCGAAATCGATGTACCGGGAATCCGGCGGGGGAATTCCATGCCTGTGGCGGACGGATCAATCCGTTTCCGCCGGCGATGAGCCGATCGATCCCATCCGCTGGAAAAAATTTCCCGAATGTTTGCAAGGTTCGGGCCGTCCCGTTGCAGGAAGAAAAGTCCGCGGTTGGCCAACCGCGAAAACACCCTCTGGAGGACCTTCATGCGCAAGAATCATGTCCGGATCATGAGCCGCCAAACCGCCCAGGACCTGATTCAGGTTTGGGAATCGTTTGCCCGCCGATACCAGAAGGCGTTTCTCCTCCAGTCGTTCGATGCCAAGGCTCTTGGCGACCAGCTGTCGCGGGAAATCCATGATGACCGGAACAGCGAGGAGTCGCTGACTCCGGCGGCATCGCTTGCCTGGCACCTGCTCAAGGATGCTGGAAACTGGCCGGACACGACCACCATGGCACGGGACGCCGCCAACCGGGCTGTCTCCGAGTTCGTTCGCAACCCCATGCAGTGGAAAACCCATGAGAAGTTTGGCAGTTACATGAGACGGGCCTTGGACTGGCGAGCCAAGGACTGCCTGCGGGAGGAATACCCCCACCTCGAGTTTCGCGTTGAAAACGAGGGCCGGACGGATGACGAAGGCTTTTCAAGCAGCATCACGGCAAGCCAGGCGGACACCCGGCACGGATGCGAGCAGGATGCCGATGATGTGCTGGCCCGCGTGCAGAAAATCATCGGAGCCATGCCCGACCGGAGGAGGATTATCGCCACGGAAAGGCTCCTGAAATCCGATGGCCAGACGGGCAAGGAACTCGCCAGGCTTTTCGAGATGTGCGAGGGATGGGTCGCCGGTGAGCTTGAGAAGGCCCGGGAAACGATCCGCCAGCAGTACGAGATGTGCGCCTGATCCTTGGCGAATCGAGGCCCCGCGGGCTTTCGTCCCTGCCCGCGGGGCCGCCCTCTTTGAAGAAACCCGCCACATTTTTCAGCAATGCCCATACTCCGCGGCAAAGGCGCGGGCGCGCCAAGCCGCTTTTATTTCGGTGAAATTTCCGAATGGGATGAACTTGATGTCGAACCAATTGAGGGAGGCTGATCGGGCAACAATGAGACAAGATCCCATGGGCAAGATGATTGGCATTCGAGTTGATGGCAAGATCCAGGATCTCATCGATGAGGTTCTGGAAAAGGTTTCCGTCATCCACAGATATCGATGGAAGGACAACAACGACACGATGTGGCACGACCAGATCGCCGACGATGTTGTTGACCCGTAAGTTGAAAGTCTTGATGAAGCCGTGATTGACACTGTCTGGAATGGTCATCGCGCCATGATCGAGGAGGCTGTCCAAATCAAGCACAATTTTAGGCTTGAACCAACAAGATCGCGGGCGAGGGAAGGACTGGCCTTCCTGCTTAAATCCAAGGTGACTGGTTGGTATATCGATTGGGGCGCCGAACCCATCGGCGGCGATAGTCCTGGGACAGACGGTGTAGGCCTTGGGAATCTACCTCCATGATCGCGTTTATCGCTCTTTCCGCCTTTCTCCAGGATGTAAGGCTGCCGCCTTTTCTCGACCTTGATGGCGAGGTTTCGCGGCAGGTCGTGGTTGACCGGGAAAAGGGACAGTACCTCGGCCACCCCACGACGGCACTCCTGGAGGATGGCAAAACCATCCTTTGCGTGTATCCCAAGGGGCATGGAAAGGGACCCATCCTGTACCAGAAGTCGGCTGATGGAGGGCTCACATGGTCGGGCCGCCTGCCCACGCCAGCCAACTGGGTCACTTCGCAGGAAACGCCCACCATCCACCGTGTCACCGGCGCGGATGGCAAGAAGCGCCTGATCCTGTTCAGCGGGTTGTATCCCGCCCGCATCGCCTCGAGCGAGGATGACGGCGCCACCTGGACGGAACTGGCCCCGCTGGGGGATTGGGGCGGCATCGTGGTCATGGGGAGCGTGGAAGCCGTTCGTGGCAAGCCCGGCCACCTGATGGCCTTCTTTCACGATGATGGCCGGTTTTTCCGCAAGGGTGGAAAGGCGACAGGCGTCTTCACCCTTTTCCAAACCCGGTCGGAAGACGCGGGGCGCACCTGGTCGGAACCCAAGTCGATCCAGACATCGGGAGCCGTCCATCTCTGTGAGCCGGGCTCCGCGCGATCTCCCGACGGCAAGGTTCTCGCGCTTCTGCTGCGGGAGAACCGCAGGCAAAGCCCATCCCAATTCATGCTGACCCGCGACGAGGGCCAGACATGGGAATCCCCCAAGCCGCTCCATCCCGCCCTGTTCGGCGACCGCCACGCGGCCAGGCAGGCTCCCGACGGGCGCCTGGTGATCAGCTTCCGCGATGTGCCTCCCAAGGGAACCAACAGCCTCACGGCGGGCGATTGGGTCGCGTGGGTGGGAACCTTCGATGACATCATTCATGGCAGGCCGGGGCAGGCGAAGATCAGGCTCAAGAAAAACCACAAGAGCGGGGACTGCGCCTATCCGGGAGTGGAACTTTTGCCTGACGGCACCTTCGTGCTCACCACCTACGGACATTGGACCCCGGGCGAAGCGCCCTACATCCTTTCGGTGAGGCTGAAGCTTGACGATGTGGATTCAAGGCTCGGGTTGAAGCCGGCCGCGCGCTAACCCCGGGCGAGGAACTCCGCCCCCGCCAACCCCAGCCGGTCGGCGGATTCCGCGAGCAACTCCCCGTCGAACTGCTGCCCGCGGAGGTCGACGCGCCTGAGGTCCGCGAGCGTCTCGCTGCGGGCCAGGCTCCTCAATCCCTCGTCGCCGATGGAACAGCGCGCCAGCGAGAGTTCGTGGACCCCGGCCAAGCCGGTATGCGCCGCGATCAACGCCACGCCGCGTTCCCCCAGCGGATTGTCATCGAGGACAAGCGAGCGGACATCCGCCAACCAGGGGGAATCGAGGAGGGCGG
>JAGWVO010000579.1 GCA_018970845.1 Planctomycetota bacterium | reverse complement strand
TGCTCGAATCGTGCGGCGTGAGACACATTGAGCTTCGGTCGATTCACAAGACCAATGTCCTTGATCTTTCCGATGAACAGGTCGCTTCATTCAAATCCTTGTTGAAATCCCGCGGTATGGCCTTGAGTGCCATCGGTTCACCAATTGGAAAAATATCGACAGACGAGCCATTCGAACCCCACCTCAAGCGGTTTGAACGCGCCATCCACCTTTGCGAGTTTTTTGAAACCAAGAACATAAGGATTTTCAGTTTTTATCCTCCGGCCGCGGAAAGAATAAGCAGTTGGAGGGATGAGTCCTTCAGGCGAATGGAACAACTGGTTTCCAGGGCCAATAAGGCCGGCTTGGTCTTGTTCCATGAGAATGAACACCGGATTTATGGAGAGACACCCGAACATGTTGAGGAACTTCTCGCCAATTTCGAGGGTGAGACACTTGCGGCAGCTTATGACGCCGCCAACTTTGTGTTCGGTGGTCATTGCCCCTGGGATGGATGGATCAGGTGCCGTTCCCGTGTCCGCCACCTGCACATCAAGGATTGGATTCACGGCGAACCTCATGGCTGCCTCGCCGGAACGGGGTCCGGACGCTGGCCGGAAGTGTTGAGCGACGCCGTTGCCAGAGGTTATGAAGGATTTGCCACGATGGAACCTCACCTTCTTGGGGGAGGACCAACCGGTGGTGTTACCGGCCCGGAGTTATTCCCCAAGGCAGTCGAGGCATTCAGAAAAATCGCTTCGCCTACCAAGGCCATATTGAATTGACCCTTGTCAACGCTCTGCCAACCCATCTCAGGCTGGGATCCCCTGGGGCTCCAAAGCCCGGCTGGATATCTGTCCTAGCCCCTGACGGGACCACTCCCTGTCCGCTCGGGCGCGCGTTGTCCCGGGGTCCAGGAGTCATCACAACAACGGATGGAATGAATTGGTTTGCCATCGATGGAACATGCGAACTATTGCTTCCGCCCGGATGTAACACCGTGAGCTTTTCGCAAAATCCATTCTGGACCTGCGAGAAGCACGATATCGAATCGTTCCCCGGACAACTTGCCGCTCGCTTCATTCCTCATGGATCAACTTCCAAAAAAATCGACATGCTTGAAATCGACATGGGATGCACCGGAATGTCACCTGATGTCGCATGTTTTGAGGGTAAGGCATCAGGCTTGGATCTCGTGCAACTCATTCATGATGCCTTGGAGGAAAATCCGTACCCATCCATGATCGAATTCTCGGGATCAATGGTGGCCAGAAACCGTGACAGTTGCTCTGTTCAGGTAAACAGTCGAAATCAAGGCGGGCACCTCGGCGTCCTGAGCCTGCTCGATTGCCATCGTCCTGTTTTTCCTCTCACTCTTTCAGATACGGCATTTTCCGAATGGTCTCTTTCTGATTGGTGGAAACAGTGCCACCGAAAAAGGGGCCTTGTGATTTGGTCTGATACCAAATCACGCGATGATCCCGATTTTCATGGGGAAGCCCTTGCCGGCATCCTTACGAAGGGCGTGGACGCATTTGAATGCGTGGACCTCGAGACCGAAAGGAATGGTGGCATAAGCCTCTGGATGGACTTGCTGTCATTGGGCTTGGCACCTCCCTTGGTTGGTGGAAGCGGCACTCGAAATCCTCAATCATTCCCTGGAAAAACAAGAACTATGGTTTTTTTGGGAAACCAGCATTGGGTCGAGGCCGTCCGAGCCGGACGATCCAGCGTCACCACCGGGCCAATTGTTGACATCGCACTGAACGGAATTCCTCCAGGCGGATCAATCAAGCATGGACCGGACGGGGTTTTCTTGACCGCGCGTTGTCATTCAGCCATGAACGCCTTGCTAAGACGCGGAGTATTTCTGGACATGGTGGGAGCCGATGGTTTCAACTGGAATTTTCGTTGGCCAGAATCCGATTACTTGGAGACTCCCGTACCACTGCCACCCAACTGCGGCAAACAAATCGCCGTCCGGCTTGTTTCGTCAGCAGGCAAACTGATCATGTCCACTTCTCCATTCACCGTTTCAGATTCCACCTTGGATTCAAACGACTCATCACGGCTTGCAAGAGTGAGGCTGCTCAAGCGGCTTGATGAAACATCAAAAAAAATAACAGGCGATCCCCGCCATGCTGACCGGCGGGAACAAGTCGTTGCTAGCATAATGTCAG
>JAGWVO010000578.1 GCA_018970845.1 Planctomycetota bacterium | reverse complement strand
CGAAGGCCCGCATGGTTGCGGTAAGTCCGAAATCGTCGAGGCGACGGCCAAGCGCCTGGGAATTGGTTTTCTGGGGCTAGACCTTTCCGCCGCGGAACCCGTGGACTTGCTCGGGTTACCTTCGACCAGTCCGCACGGAACGACCTACCTTGCCCCGGCCAGCCTGCCCAGGGATGAGAAAAGCAAGGGAATCTTCTTCCTGGATGAAATCAATCGCGCATCGAGGCAGGTGCGCGCCGCGTTGCTCAACCTGATCTCAAGCCGAAAGATCGAATTGTCCGGGTACAAACTCCCCGAGGGATGGCGCATCATCGCCGCATGCAACCCATCCGGAAACGAGTACCACACGGATGAACTCGACCCGGCATTTAGCTCACGCTTCATGAAATACAAGCTCGAACCAGAGGTGCGGGGCTGGGTTGCTTGGGGACGCGAAAACGGCGTGCATCCAGATGTTCTGGGCTTTGTCGGTGGAATGCAGAGATTTCCGGCCGAGGCGAATCCCAGGGCCTGGACAATGCTCTCGAACATGCTTGTCAGCAATCCGGGCCTCCGCGAGGATTTGGAGGCTTTGACGGCCTGCTCCGAGGGATTGGTCGGATCGATCCAAGGTCGAGCTTTCGTCGGGTGTCTGGTGACCGGCTTGAGACCCATGAGCCTTGAGAGAATCCTGTCCGGGGAGGCCAACTACAGGCCTTCGGTTGACCAGTGGATTCGCGCGAAGCGAACCGACCTTTTCACGGCCACGGCGGAAACCATCAGGGTCGAGCTGCTCGACATGGAGGGCGTCAAGAAAATCACGGGCGGCAAACCAGCCAATTTAGTGGCTGCAGAGGTGGCGAAGTTCGGCAGGTCGTGTCCCGCCGACATCGCCAAGGGCGTGCTCGAGGCGGCCGAAAGGTACCGCTACACCGCCAACTTGGTCGAGTCGGCCGAGAGGTGCCGCCACAACGAAAACACGGCGGGGGCGAGAAAATGACATTCGATGATCCGATTCTTGAAAAGGCGTGGGGCAATATGCGCGCCGCCGAGATGCGACTCGCCTGGGAAACGCCTTTCCATGGGCACAACCTGTCCTTGATGCGCATGGGGCCGAATGCATCCATTTCCACGATGCGCATCGGCAAGGTCGATGGGGTAATCAAGGTCGAATTCTCGCCCAATTTTGTTGCTGCCTTGACCATCCGACAGGCGGCAGCCGTACTCAAACACGAAATCCACCATTTGGTTTTCGGCCACCTGTGTCATTCACGGGAGACCCACCCCAATTCAATGGCGCGAACGATCGCGGAGGAGGTTTCAGTCAATGAATGGATTGACGCCGCCGATCTGCCAGGGCATCCGGTTTTGCTCGAGCATTTCCCGGAACTGAAGCCTGGCCAGAGTTTCGAGGAGCGCTACCGAATCCTCTCTGCGCTGAATTTGAATGGCGACCCCAGGGTCGCTGGCCTTGAGGACGAGGCTGAAATCCGCGAGTCGGGCAGTCCCAGCATTACGACTTCAGATTTAACGAGGATGGCGGGGGCCGCCGTGGCCGACCTGGGCATGGAAAAGGCGACCAAAGGTCTGCCATGCGGCAAGCAACAGGCCATCATGCAAGGGATCAACCATGGCGCCGAGGCTGGTGGACTGTCTACCCTGGTTCAGGCCGCGAGCGGAAAGTCCGTTGTTCCCTGGGCGGCGAAGTTGAGGAGGTTCTTAGGGGCCGACTCAGGCAAGGTGGTGCCAACCTACTCCAGGCCCTCAAGAAGGCATCCATCACTGGCCGGATTGGTCCCTGGCCGAGAATTCAAGCCACAAAATCCACGCGTGATGCTGGCCATGGACTCGAGCGGATCAATGACAGATTCAGTCCTCGCGGAAATTCACGGGGAAATCATGGAAATCATTCCCCACGCCGAAGTATGGCTCATCCAATTTGACACGATCATTCAAGAAGTCAGGCGCCTTGCGCCATCTGATTTGACCAAGCCGCTGGTTGTTCGCGGGAGGGGCGGCACCGACTTTCGCCCGCCCCTGAGCCGCAATCTGATCCAGCGGATCAAGCCCGCGTGGTTGATCGTGTTCACGGACGGACACGGTCCGGCACCGGTGGAACCACCGCCGTGTCGGCTGGCCTGGGTGCTCGGTGGATTCCGGCCGCAGGTTCCAGCCAGTTAT
>JAGWVO010000577.1 GCA_018970845.1 Planctomycetota bacterium | reverse complement strand
CCGAACCACCTGTTTGACTGCGAGGCCATGCAGGTAGCAGCCGCCACCATGCTCAAGATCGTCGGAAGAGAGTCACAATCATCCCTTCAACCCGACCAACCCGAAGACGACGCATAGCTTCACCGATTGGCTTCGATCGACCCAGCCTGATCGTCGTCCTCCGTTGACACAGCTCGCGATTGCATGGCGCGAGGATTATTCGTCACAGGTTTCACCGTAGCGGAGGTGCTCGCCATACAGAGCCGTGCCAAATCGCTCCTGCTGGATGGCAAGACGATCATGAGTTGGAACGATTCGGACACCAATGTGACCAAGCAATTCACCATGCCCGTGGACCAGGTGCTGGAGGAATGCGCCCACGCCCTGCGAATCCTTGATCCATTCGCATATGGCAAATCCCAGCGTGTGGCCGCATCCAGCGTATCCGGATACCTCGCCAAATGAGCCGCATCAGATCCATCGCCAAACTCGTCATCCCGCCGGTTTTACAACCCAAGGCATGGGGCTCGCCCTACGAGGCCGCCAATTGGTCGCCACGCCGTGGATTTGTGCCGGGCGCAATGCCCACCGACGCACGCAATGAACTCACACCGGGCGTTCGTACCGAGTTGGTGCGCAAATCCAGGTACCTCCACAAAAACAGCGGATTCGCGCGGGAATTGGTGGCCAACATGGCGATCTACTCAACTGGCGATGGCATCAGGACCCAAGCACAGTCGCCGGATTCGGGTTGGAATCGCGCAGCCGAGGAATACTTCTCCCTGTGGTCCGCCCGTTGTGAAGTCACCCGGCGGTTCTCATTTGAGGAATGCCAAGCGCTTGTTTGCCGTGGCATGGACATCGACGGCGAGTATTTCGTCCATAAGACACGCAACGCACAAGGCGAGCCACGCATCCAATTGATCGAATCACACCGAATCGGCGACCGCCTCGGATCCACCCAAACCGTGGATGGCGTCGGCCTTGATGGCTGGGGCGCACCGGTATTTTACCGCGCCATCGAAGACAATGGCGACTTCAGGGATCTTCCATCCGAAGCGGTGCTGCACATTCACGAACCTGAATGGGCCGGCGGAGTGAGGTGCCATCCAACCATCCAGCATTCCATCAACCACGTGCTCGATGAAATCGAATTGCTCGCCCTTGAAAAACACGCGGTCAAAGACAATGCCGATGTGGCCAGGGTGCTTAAAACGGCACGCGGCGAACTCGATGATACGGGTGACTTCGTCGTCGGCGATGGCGTGACCGGCAATGAGCAAAGCGACCCATTGTCACTGCAGCGAATCGTGGGTGGGAAGCTCGTGGCGCTCAAACCGGATGAATCGATCGAAAGCTTTCAGTCCAACCGCCCGTCCCCCACATTCACGGGATTTTTGGAACACCTCAGAAGAGATTCTGCACTGGGCGTTATCCCGTTTGAGTTCGCGGCTGACTCAAGC
Source organism: Planctomycetota bacterium (assembly GCA_018970845.1). Lineage (GTDB taxonomy): Bacteria > Planctomycetota > Planctomycetia > Gemmatales > Gemmataceae > REEB421. The sequence continues at coordinate 718 of JAGWVO010000577.1, read as the reverse complement.
AAGATCGGTGGCGCTGGCGTGAGACTCGTGGTGGCCAAGGCAGACCGCCGCTTTTCATTCCGACAGATGATTCTCGAGCGCCGTTTGATCAGACCCGTTTGGTCCTATGTGATCGGCGATGCCATCAACCGCGGACTGCTCCCCCCGATGGAAGGCTGGTGGAAGATTTCCACTGTCCCGCCAAAACGTGTCACCGTGGACGCCGGACGAGAGGCCCAACAAAACCGAGCCGATGTGGAAATGGGGCTCAAAACCTTGTCCGACCACTTCGCGGAGCTGGGCGCTGACTTCGGCGAGGAAATCGAACGCAGGGCCGCCGATGCCAAGCTCATCCTGGAAACAGCCACGAAATACAATGTGCCGGTGGGCATGCTGTGGAAGGTCGCTGGAGAGGTGCACCAAGCCGCAACTGGTTAAGAAGACTGGAAACCCTCGTAACGAAAAACTACGCGCGTCCATGTCGAAGACGAAAATGACATCCAGATTTCGACTCCCATACCGCCACTCCGCCGGTCTCATTTTGTTTGGTGCAATGCAATGATACACTAAAAATGAAAAATACACTTGCAAAGTGTATCCAAGAATAATAGTGTATCCCCAATGAAGCGCACCCTGCCAGCTCTGGTAGAATACCTTGAAAAGCTGACCGGCAGCCCCGTGGACCTCGCACCTGCCGAACCTCGGAGTCTGCCTCTTTTCCTGCGTGAACGCTTTCAAC
>JAGWVO010000576.1 GCA_018970845.1 Planctomycetota bacterium | reverse complement strand
CCGGTGAAGGTCCTGCCGCGGGCTGAGCCCCGATTCCGGGAGTGCCGGCATGTCGCGCCCCGTGTTGCTCTTCACCGGTTCGTGGACCGACCTTCCCATTGAGGAGGTCGCTGCCTTGGCCGGTTCATGGCAGTATCAGGGCCTCGAATTGGCCTCATGGGGGCGGCATTTCGAACCCCAGCGATCCCTTGCCGACCCTGATTACGGGCCGGCGCTCCTGGAAACCTTGCAGCGCCACGGGCTTTCCCACCTTGTGCTCTCATGCCATCGCGCCGGGACAGCCGTGTGTGATCCACCCGGCCCGGGGCTCAGGAGACTGTTGCCCGACTATGTGTGGGGAGACGGGGATCCGGAAGGGATCCGGCAACGGGCCGCCGAGGAAGTGCTTGGCATAGCCCGGGCCGCTGCCAACCTCGGCGTGTCGGTGATTTCTGGCTTCACGGGTTCGCCCATTTGGGCCAGGGCGTTCGGTTACCCCCGGCTCACCTCCGCCGAGGTTCGGGATGGCCTCGGCGAATTCGCCAGGAGATGGCGGCCGATTTTGGATGAGTTCCGCGAGTTGGGTATTCGGTTCGCGCTTGAGGTCCATCCGGGTCAAATCGCCTTCGACATGGCCAGCGCGGAATCGGCCTTGGAAGCGGTTGATGGCTCTCCCGAGTTTGGATTCACGCTCGATCCCGCGCATTTGGCATGGCAGGGAATCGACCCGTGCGCGTTCGTGCGCCGATTCCCGGGCCGCATTTTCCATGTCCATGCCCGGGACATTGTCATCAGGCAGGATGGCGGTCGAGGCTGCCTGAACGGCTACCTGCCCTCGGGTGATCCGGGGAGGGGTTGGGACTTCCGCACACTAGGCCGGGGCCATCTCGACTGGGAGGAACTGGTCCGCGCGCTCAACCATGCCGGCTATCATGGCCCCCTTTCCGTCGAGGCGGTTGATCCTTACCTCGATCGGGGATCCGCAGCCGAAGAAGCCTTGCCGTTCCTTCGCCGGTTCGACACCCTGACGGAACCCGCCTTCCGACAGGAACCGGGCACCCAGGAGCCGGCGCCTTGATCCTGCTCATCGACAACTATGACTCGTTCACCTGGAACCTGGTCCAGAGGCTGGGTGAGATTGACCCGTCCGTCGACCTGCGGGTGGTTCGAAATGACAAGATCACGCTGGAACAGATCGAGTCCGACCTGCCGGAGCGGATCATTATTTCTCCCGGTCCCTGCACCCCCAAGGAGGCTGGCATCTCCTGCGATGTGTTGGCCAAGTTTGCGGGGCGGATGCCCATCCTGGGTGTTTGCCTTGGCCACCAATCGATTGGCCATGTTTTCGGCGGCGAGGTTGTCCGAAACTGGCGGGTGATGCACGGGAAGGTGAGCCCGATTCACCACGACGGTTCCGGAGTATTCGCGGGATTGTCCAACCCGTTCGACGCCACGAGGTACCACAGCCTCGTGATCAGGAAGGAAAGCTTCCATAACCCCGACTTCGTGGTATGCGCCTGGACCAGCGAAGGCGAAATCATGGGAGTTCGCCACAAGAATTGGCCTCTTTTCGGCGTGCAATTCCATCCTGAAAGTTTCCTGACCCTTGAGGGGCCCAAGCTGCTTGAGAATTTCCTCAATTGGCCCGCCGGCAAGTCCCGGTAAATGGCCAAGGCCCCATTTCGGGGCCTTGAGGAAATGGTTTGCGCTCAGGTGTTTAGTGGTGCGGCTTGTAGAGGGAGCCAATCAGTTCGTCCCATGAGGGGAACTGGAGGTTCGTGAGGTCTTCCACCTCGAACGGTTCCTCCTCCTCATCCTCTGACCCACCACTTTCGGCCACGGCCGTGGAGGTTGAATCCTCCTCGCGGTCGAAACCTTCGCCTTCGGTTCCTTCGGGAGCGCCATCATCCTGGCCGGGCCCGCGGCGCCTGCGACGCCTGCGCCGCTTACGGTCTTCCCGGGGAGCCTCATTTTCAGCCGACTCTATGGCGATTGCCGCGGCTTCTTCCGTTGTTATCGTCACGGCCTCGGTGATGCTGGGGGCGGGCACGGGTTCGGGGTCGGCCGGTTCATCGGCGACGGTGGGATTGCGGTGGATTTCGACGGGCACCCCCAAATCCTGGAGAAGCGAGTCAAATCCGAAATTGTTGGGATCGGTCATGATTGTTCCTGAAATTTACTTATTG
>JAGWVO010000575.1 GCA_018970845.1 Planctomycetota bacterium | reverse complement strand
TGTCGCCAACCTGCCCATTTCGACCAACGCCTGAACTTCCGAATCCATCAAGCATGGTTCGATCCGACACCGATGGGCGGAGCAATTGTTGATTGGCTTGCCGCGCTGGCTCGACCGTCGGCAAGGTGGAACCGGAGTCATCGCCGGCCGCGGAAACCAACTCGACCCTGATCCCGGAGGACAGGATCGTGCCATCGGGATTGCCTGAAGCTTCAAGGCTTTCAGAAAAAGCCGTTGCCTCCAATGATTTCGAATCTTCCGCGCGGCAGTCCGGCTGAATCGTTGAATCGCCGGAGTGAGTGGGTTGCCTGCTTACCGATGCGCCGAGCGAGTCGGAGGCATCATCCCCCGACAATTCGCTTCTATCGTTTTTCCGCCCTTGCGCCGGATTCATGGATCATCCAAGTCGGCTGAACCGGCGCTGGACATGCGGCGCGGTCCGGATTAAATCCCATCCACCCTCATCCATCCTGACAAGATTACCCATTCAATCTATCACATGAATGAGTCCGCACAGGAGGAATGACTTCTTGGAAAGACTTCAGGATAATTGAGGCCAGCAACCGTGAGGATCTGGCGAACCAAAAGCCGGCCGCCATGCCCCTCACACCCGTCAGCGGGGATTGGCGGCGTTGAGCAGGCGGATGAACGGGGGCAGGAAGAACGGATTGTCGTGCCAGGTGCGGCCGGAGACGAGGTTGCCATCCACCACGCAGGGCTTGTCGACATAGGCGCCGCCGAAGGCGGTGATGTCGAGTTCGCACTTGGCCACCGTGGTGCCGGTGCGCCCCTTGAGGCAGCCGGCCGCGGCGGCGAGTTCCACGCCATGGCAGACCATCGCCACCGGCTTGCCCGACGCGAAGAACCCCCGGATGAATTCGAGCAAAGCCTTGTCGTAGCGCAGGTACTCGGGCGCCCGCCCGCCGGAAAGGAAAAGCCCGGCGTAGTCTTCGACCCTGGCGTCGCGGAAGGCCACCGTGGCCCGCACATGGTAGGAAGCCTGCTCCCGGGTGATGTCCCAGCGGACCCCCTCGCCAGGGGGTATCTCGTGCATGACGCCGTTGTACATGCGGGCCTCGGGCCCGGAAACAACCGGCTCGTACCCTTCCTCCCTGAGGCGGAAGATGGGATACAGGGTGTCCATCATCTCGGTGCCGTCGCCGATGGGAATGAAGACCTTGCCGCGGCCCAGGGGAATCTCGGGATATTCAGGCATCGGTTTTCTCCTCGGAATGGACGGCTTCGGCGGGTTCACCTTCCCCCGGCAGGGGAATATGGCGGAACCAAAGCTGGTTGCGTCCGTACACGCGGATGTCCCAGTCGTCGCCCGTCGCGATGCCGGGAAGGTTGTCGTGCTCCTCGGCCTGCAGCACCAGGATCGAACCGGGAACCAGCGCCTCGGAAAGGCGGCTGACAAGGGAACGAAGGTCGGCCGGCCGGGCCCCGAAGTCGGGAAACGGCGGGCTGATGAACACGATGGTGGGTTCCTTGGGCGCGATGAACTGCTCGGCCCAACGGTAGGCGTCGACCCTGAGGATATCGGACCTCAGCCCTACGCCGAAGCGCGCGACATGGCGTTCGATGTTGATGGCAAGCTTGGGGTCCTTCTCGATGAAGAGGCAGCGGGCGGCGCCGCGACTGAGCGCCTCCATGCCGATGACCCCCGTCCCGGAGAAGACATCGACAAAGCGGTAGCCGTCGAGATACCCGCCCAGGATGCTGAACAGGGCCTCGCGGGCCCTCTGGGGGGTGGGCCTGAGGTCGGGGTTCACGTCGCATTCGACCTTCCGGCCGCGCAAGGTGCCGGCGACGATGCGCACGCTGGTTTTCATCGTGGTCGGGCTTCCCTGTTGACGGCGCGGGGCGTCGCTCCCCCGCAAGCCCCATGAAGTTATATCAGGCGGAGGGGTTCAGGGGCGCGAGTCGCCCGGGGCCAGCACCGAGTCGGCCGGGTCGATTCCGGCCCCGACCCGGTTGTGCCGGTTCGTGTAGAGGTCGTCGCCGGCGGAATGCCTTTCAGCCTGGAAGCGGACATCGCCACCCATTCGCAGCACATTCTGCCCGCCGTTGGGCCGGTGCGGCCCCCTGTGGTTGTCGCTGTTGCCGGGCCCCGCGTCGGGCGGATTGTCGGCCAATAGGGGCGTGAAGTCGCCCATGGAGCGCTCGGGG
>JAGWVO010000058.1 GCA_018970845.1 Planctomycetota bacterium | reverse complement strand
GCTGCTGCTGCCGCTTTACAAGGATCTGGCCCGGTGAAGGCGGGGGCGCGGATCCCTTCGGTTGGTATCATGGATTCTTGCGGGCCTCTCTCCCTTCCATTGGTCCGGTTCTCAGGTTGACCGCCTTTGCCAAGGCGAGTCGAGGAAGGTGGCCATGGACTCCCCGAAAGGTTGGCTCGAACCCCTCGGACTCGATCCGGCCAAGGTGGCTTTCCTGACCCCGCCCGAATTGGTCGAACGCGCCCTGGCCTCCCATGAGGGCCAACTGACCGACACGGGAAGCCTGAGCGTGAACACCGGTCGCCACACCGGCAGGTGCCCCGAACGGCGATTCCTGGTTTCCGGCGGCTCCTCCGACGATTCGGTGGACTGGGGCAAGACGAACAAGCCGATCTCCCCCTCCGAGTTCGAGTCGCTTTGGTCTGAAACGCTCCGCCAACTGGCCTCCATGGGCGGCCTTCACGGGTTCGAGGGATCCGCCGGAGCGGATTCATCCCATGCCATTGGCGTTCGGCTGGTCAGCCCCATGCCATGGCAGGCGCTGTTCTCCGCGTGCCTGTTCCGCGAACCGGTGGCCGGCGTGGCGAGAAACGCCACCATACTCGCCGCCGGCAACATGCCCGGTCCGGGCGATGAACCCCTGATCGCCATCGACCTCGAGCGGGCCAGGGTGCTGATCCTGGGAACCCGCTACGCGGGGGAAATCAAGAAATCGGTTTTCAGTTTTCTCAATTGGTGGCTTCCCGGCCGCGGCGTCATGCCGATGCATTGCTCCGCGACCGTCGGCAGTCAGGGTGATGTCGCCCTGTATTTCGGCCTTTCGGGCACCGGCAAGACCACCCTTTCGGCCGATCCCGAGCGCCTCCTCGTGGGCGACGACGAGCATGGCTGGTCGGGCGAGGGAATCTTCAACTTCGAGGGAGGCTGCTACGCCAAGACCATCCACCTGACCCGTCAGGGTGAACCGCTCATCTGGGACAGCATCGGTTTTGGCACCGTGCTCGAGAATGTTCCGCTCGATCCGGTCCGCCGAATCCCCGACTTCGATTCCTCCGCCATCACCGAGAACACGCGCGTGGCCTATCCGCTTTCCCGCGTGGCTGCCGCCCAACCTGGAGGCAAGGCGGGGCATCCCGGCAACATCCTCTTCCTCACTTGCGACGCGTTCGGGGTGCTGCCGGCGGTCTCCCTGCTTGACAGGAGGCAGGCCCTCGAGCAGTTCCTGCTGGGATACACGGCCAAGGTGGGAGGCACCGAATCGGGGGTGCGGGAAGTTTCCGCGACATTCTCCAGTGGTTTCGGCGCCCCCTTCCTGCCACGCCGGCCCCTCGAATACGCCGCGCTGCTTGCCGAGCGGCTGGCCCGGCATGGTTCACGCGTTTGGCTGGTCAACACCGGTTGGTCGGGTGGTTCCGCCAGTGGAGGGTTCGGACGGCGCATGCCGCTGGCCGTCACCAGGGCCATCGTCTCAAGGATCCTTGACGGCAGCCTGGCCAAGGCCGAATGGGTGAGGGATCCGGTCTTCGGACTCGGCCGGCCCAAGGCCGTTGCCGGCATCGAACCCCGTCACCTCGACCCATGCCTGGCATGGTCGAATCACGACGACTACATGCGGGAGGCCTCGGCGCTGGCCCTGAAGTTTTCAGGGAAGCTCGATGGTTGGCGCGGCGAAATTGGTAAGCTAGCTGGAGATTCCTAGTCGGGCTAAACCATGACCATTCCATCCAACCTCGGAACCATCCACGACATCCTCGACAACAAGATCCTCACCGCGCAGGAACTCGAAAAATCATTTGCCGGGGTCCCGGGACCCGTTGCCACGGATGAGGCCGCGGTTGAAATCCTCTCCCGCGACGGGGCGCTCACGCCTTTTCAGGCGCAAGCCGTGCGCGAGGGGCGCGCCGCCGAATTGCAGATGGGCAACTACATCGTCCTTGACAAGCTGGGCGCCGGCGGCATGGGAGCCGTCTACAAGGCCCGCGACCGCCGCATGAAACGGATGGCCGCCCTCAAGGTTCTCAAGAAGGAACTCGTGGGTTCCCCGGACAGCGTCGCCCGGTTCAACAGGGAGGTTGAGGCAAGCGCCCAAGTCGCCCACCCGGGCGTGATCGCCGTCTACTACACCGACGAGGGCCCCATGGGGCACTACCTCGCGATGGAATTCGTCGAGGGAACCGACTTGGCCGGGCTGGTGATGAAGCGCGGGCCGCTGCCGATAGCCGAGGCGGTTGAAACCATACGCCAGGCCGCCGTTGCCATGGCCTATGTCCATTCGAAGGGGTTGGTCCACCGGGACATCAAGCCCGCGAATTTCCTGATCGACAAGTCGGGCACCGTGAAGGTGGCCGACCTGGGTCTCGTCCGGATCACCGAGCAGTCTGAAATCAGCGCCGACGCCGACCAGGAAAGCCTCACGCAGGCTTACACGATCGCCGGAACCCTGGAGTTCATGGCGCCGGAGCAGGCCATGGACACGAAGTCGGCCGACCACCGGGCCGACATCTACAGCCTCGGATGCACTCTTTGGTATCTCCTGACGGGCCGGAATGTCTACCAGGCCAAGACCCAGATGCAGAAGATCCTGGCCCACCAAAAGGAGCCGATCCCGTCGCTTTGCCAGGCGCGGCCCGACGCGCCGCCCGCGCTCGACGCGATCTTCCGCAAGATGGTCGAGAAGGAGATTTCAAAGAGATACCAGTCGATGGACGAGGTCGCCAGCGACCTTTCCAAGCTGAAGTTGTCGCCACCGGCCGCGACGGTTGCGGCCGAGGAAAACGGCGCCACCATGGTCGTGCAGGGAGGGATGGCAGCGCTGGCCGAATCGGCGGAAATCGCCTCGCCGGAAACGCTGGTCGCCGGGCAGTCGGTTTCCACCGTCATCGTCGTGGACTCCTCCGATTTCTTCCTGAAAAGGATGGCGAGCCAGGCTGAAAGCCTCGGCAAGCAATTCCAAGTGGTGAAAGCCAAGAACATGATGCAGGCCAGGGAGGCCCTTCACGACCATCCCGGCGTTTGCCTTGTCCTGGCGTCGAAAACGCTGGCCGATGGTTCCGGGGTCGAACTGCTTCAGGAGATGCGGCAGGAGGACTCCACCCGGGGAATCATGTTCGGACTGGTGACATCCGACGACGACGGCGCCTCGGCGGTCGCCGGCATCGACAGGGCCATGGCCATCAAGAAGAACAGTTTCGCCGCCGACTTGGCTGAGTTGGCCGGGAAGATCCAGCAGGGTGGCGGGCCATCCAAGCCTGTTGCCGACATGGCCGCCCTCATTGCCGACGACTCCCACTTCGCCCGCAAGCGGATCGAAAAGGCCCTTCGCGCCATGGGGTTCGCCAACATCACGGTGGCCAAGGACGGCGCCGAGGCCGTGGAAAAGATCGAAGCCTCGGCATTTGACATGATCGTCACCGACTTCAACATGCCCAACCTGACCGGCGAGGCCGTGACCAGGAAAGTCAGGCTGGACGCCAGGAACTCCAAGACTCCGGTCCTCATGTTCACGAGCGAAACCGAAGATCACATTCTTCAATCCGCCTGGCAGGCCGGTGTCGACAAGATCCTTCCGAAGAACGCCACCGAGGAGGATGTCCAATCCTCGGTACGCCAGTTGTTAGGGTTGCGCTGATTTTGCCAAGACTGTCTGCGCAAGATTGGCAAAATGGGGTGAATATTCTTGAAGAAGCCTACTTATTCTGTTTCACTGATTTAATGGCGTTTCACAGGCTTCTTGGCTGATGCCCTTTCATGCCGCCCATTGACGAGAACCTGCGGGAATTCCTGATCGAGGGGCATGAGAACCTCGGCCAGGTCGAGCAATTGATGCTCGCGATGGAGTCGGGGCCCACGCCCGCGGCGCGCGCCGAGGCCGTTCAATCCTGCTTTCGTTTGCTTCACAGCATCAAGGGTGGTGCCGGTTTTCTGGGATTGAAGCACCTTGAATCCCTGGGCCACGGCGCCGAAAACCTGCTGGCCAAGATTCGTTCAGGTGAAATCGTTCCCGAGCCGGGGCATTTCGGCTGGCTTCTGGCCTGCGTCGATGGCTTGAAGAAACTTTTGGCGACAATCGAGTCCACCGGTACCGACGAGTCCGCCGCCGGTGATGTCTCCGCGATTCTCGCATCGTTTGGAAAGAAGCCTCCACCCGCGGCGCCCCAAGCCGCGCCGGCCAAGCCGGTTGAAACCAAGCCCGCGACGCCGGGTCTCCCCGCGCAGCCGGGTTCCGGGCTCGCGATGCTCCATCCCTCCGTGGTTCCCCCATCGGTCGCCGACGCGCCATCCGAACCGGAGGGGGCCGCGGCGGGGGCGAGCATGCTGGCCGAGGCCACCGTCCGCATCGGCGTGGAAACGATCGACCGCCTGATGGCCTTGGCCAGCGAACTGGTGCTGGCGCGGAACCGCATCGTTCAGGCCTCCGAGTCGATCGAGGACGCGGGCTACCAGGCGGCGACGCGCCAGTTGAACCTGGTCACGAGCGAACTCCAGGAGGTGGTGATGCGCACGCGCATGCAACCGATCTCCGGAGTCTGGTCGAAATTGCCGCGCATGGTCCGCGACCTGGCCCGCCACCTCGGCAAGCATTGCCGGATCGACCTCGAGGGAGGCGACACGGAACTGGACAAGACGCTCCTCGAGGCGGTCAAGGCGCCGCTCACCCACCTGGCCCGCAACGCGGTCGACCACGGGATCGAACCGCCCGCGAACCGCCTGGCGATGGGCAAGCCGGCCGAGGGGCGGATCCTGCTGCGCGCCAGCCACGAGGCCGGGCAGGTGACGGTGGAAATGTCCGATGACGGCCGTGGAATCGACGCCTCCAAGGTTCGCTCCAAGGTGGCGTCGCAGCGGCTGGCGAGCGCCGATGACCTCGCGCGCATGAGCGACAGCCAGGTGATGCAGTTCGTTTTCATGCCGGGATTCTCCACGGCCGACCGGGTGACCGAGGTTTCCGGCCGCGGCGTGGGCATGGATGTCGTCAAGACAAGCATCGAAAGCATGGGCGGTTCGATCGACTTGTCCAGCGTCATGGGCAAGGGGACGACGGTCAGGCTGAGGCTGCCCCTGACCCTCGCCATCATCAAGGCCGTCATCGTGCGCGTCGGAACGGCGCATGTGGCGATACCCCAGGCGGGCATCATCGAACTCATGAGGCTCGACACGGAGAAAAACATCAGGGCCGTCACGCGGGTCGGGGGGGGGATCTACCTCCGTTTCCGATCGGAGTTGATGCCGCTGATCGAGACTGCCGAGGTGCTCGGTTGCTCCCCCGAGGAGTCGTTCGAGGAGGCGTTTTCGGTCGTGGTGGTGCATGCCGAAAAAAGGCAGTTCGCCCTGAAGGTGGACAGGATCCTCGACTCCCAGGAAATCGTTGTCAAGCCGCTGCCGAGCCTGCTCAAGGGCATACCCTCTTATTCGGGAACCACCCTTCTGGGCGATGGATCGATCGCGTTGATTGTCGATCCGGTTGGCGTGGCCCGGCTGGCCGGCCTCCACGGCCGCCGCGGCGAGTCGCTTGACGTGGCCGAGGCCTCCAAGCCCGTGGAGTCGCGGTCGCTACTTTTGGTGGAGTCGACCGACGGCAGGTTGCAGGCCATTCCCCTGGACGCCGTCGACCGCCTCGAGGAGATCCCCCGGGAAAAAATTGAAAAGGCCGGCGACAGCACGGTGGTGCAGTACAGGGGGGGCATTCTCCCCTTGTTTGACGCCTCATCGGCGCCGACCCGTCCGCTGGACATTTCGGCTGGAGGCCCGGACAGGATCGCCGTCGTCGTGCACAGGGCGCCATCGGGCCTTGTCGGCATGGTTGTCGGCAGGATCATCGACACCGTCTCGGAAACAGGCCCGGAAGAGGGCGGCATGGCGATCGTGCGGGGATCGGTGGCGCAGGTGGTGGATCCGCAACGATGGCTCGCGGGGGTGGCCTGATGTCCGTGACGGGCCTTTGCACCTTCCGGCTTGGCGGAATCCTCCTGGGATTGCCGGTCTCCGAAGTGCAGGAGATCGTCAGGTCGAGCCACATCACGCCCGTTCCCCTGGCCCCGCCGCTGGTGAAGGGCCTCGTGAACCTGCGGGGGCAAGTCATGCCGGCCATCGACCTCCGCTGGCGCCTCGGGATCGAGCGCGGCAACCGGGAACCCGGCATCCATGTCATCCTGTCGCACGGCAATGAACTGATCAGCCTTCCGGTCGATTCGATCGACGATGTCATGAACCTTTCCCATGACAGGAGATTGCCTCCGCCCGAGACGCTCAACCGTCCGCTTCGGGAATCGTGCGGCGCCGCTTGGGACCTATCCGACGAGTTGCTCCTGGAACTGGACCCCGCCAAGTTGTTGCGGGGGCGTGATTCGGAGTCGGCGGAATGAAATTCATCGCGTCGCTGGGGACCGGAAAGATTCGGGCATGAGGCCGCTTGGGCGCCAAGGCGCGCCGGGGCATGGGTCTGGTGCCATGGGAGACCTGTGGGGAAAAAGGCCGCCGGCCTTGGGGCTGACGGCCATGGGAAACAGACGATCGGAGCCGAAGAGATGAAGCGGTTTTTCCTTGACCTGATCCTCGGGCGAAGCATCGCCGTCAGGCTTTTCTGGATATCCGTCAGCTTCCTGCTGCCGGTTGCCGTCCTTTTCAACATCTACATTGCCGCGGCGGACAAGGACATCATCTTCGCCGACAAGGAACTGGTCGGCGTTTCGTACCTGGCGCGCGTCACCGACACGCTCAGGCCGATCCTGGCCCACCGCGCCCTGGTGGACAGGGGTCACGCCACCGATGAACAGGCCCGCCGCCTGCGCACGGAAGCGGACCGCGCCATCGAGGCTCTCGAACGGGAGGAGAACAGGGCCGGCAAAACGCTCGACTTCACCCCCGACGGCCTCAAGCAGCGCAAGCGCGAGGGTTGCGGTGCCGCCGACCTCCGCCGTGAATGGGACGCCCTCAAGCTCGACCTCGCCAAGATCCGGCCGGCGCAGGCCGACGAGCGCCAGGCCCGCGTGCTTGACATCATCCTCTCGATGGTGGCCCACCTCACCGACACCTCGAACCTGATCCTCGATCCCGACCTCGACAGCTACTACCTGATGGACGCGGCCACCGCGGCGCTTCCATCCCTGGCGAGGAGGCTGTCCGACTTCCAGGCCAGGCAGGCGCTCCGGGACGCCGAGAAAGCCAAGGATAAAAACGATACCACGATGCTTGAAATCCAGATCTTGGCCCGCCGCGGCCTTGAGGACGACCTCGCCCGGGCCGTCAAGGCGGTGGAGTCGGCGATATCGGAGGACGACAAGTTCCACGGGCACACCGACGGCCTGGCCGACCTTTCGCCAATGATGGATTCCCTGAGGCATTCGGTCGAGGAGGCGTTTGCCACGATGGCCAAGCCCCAGGCTTCCTCCGACTCCCGCGTGACCGAGGCCATGGAGAAAACCCTCGCGGCCCAGAAATCCGTCGCGGAACATCTGGAAATCCTGCTCCGCAAGCGTATTGCCAAGTTCAGCCAGCAGAAAACGACCGGTTCGGCCCTCACCTTGTTCTCCCTGCTTCTGGCGATCGTTTTGGTGTTCTGGATCGGCAGGGGAATCGTCATTCCCATCTCGAAGTCACGCACCAGGCTCATGCTCCTGGCCAAGGGCGACTTGGCGGCCCCGGTTGCCGTGCTCGGCCAGGGGGAGTTGCGACAGATGACGGAATCGCTGTCGGTGGCCGTCGAATCGATGCGCAATGTGGTGACCCCGATGCGCGCCGGCGCCAACGACCTCACAGGAGCCGCGGAACAGCAAAGGAAAACAAGCCTCGACCTCACGAGCAACGCGGAGGAGACATCAACCCAGGCCCAGGTGGTGTCGGCCGCGGCAGAGCAGGTCAGCGCCAATGTCAGGTCGGTGGCGGCGGCGGCCGAGGAGATGGACGCCACCATCCGCGAGATCGCCTCCCAGGCCCATCAGGCCGCCCGCGTGGCCACCGATGCCGTGGAACTGGCTCAGTCAACGGGAGGCCTGGTTTCCCGGCTTGGCGAAAGCGGGTCGCGAATCGGCGGGGTCGTGAAGCTCATCACCTCGATCGCGGAACAGACCAACCTGCTGGCGCTCAACGCCACGATCGAGGCGGCGCGGGCAGGGGAGGTTGGCAAGGGCTTCGCCGTCGTGGCGAACGAGGTGAAGGAACTGGCCAAGGAAACGGCCAAGGCGACCGAGGACATCAGTTCCCGGATCGGCGCGATCCAGCAGGACACGGAGCAGGCCGTTCGCGCGATCACCGAAATCCAGGGCACCATCCGCAGGATCAGCGAGATCCAGTCCGCGATCGCCTCGGCCGTCGAGGAACAGTCGGCCACGACCCGGGAGATCGGCCGCAATGTGACCGAGGCCGCCCGCGGGACATCCGACATCGCCTCGAATATAACGGGAGTGGCGACAGCGGCGCGCGGTACCAGCACCGGCGCCCATGAGGTCAGCTCCAGTTCCGAGGCGCTCCTGCGCCTTGCCGGCAACCTGAGGAAGCTCATCGAGGGCTTCCGGAGCGAATGAGCCCGCGGGAGCGGCCCCCATGTCCGGCACAATCCGGGTCGCCCTGATCGAAACATCCACCCACACGCGGCGAGCCCTTTCCTCCCGGCTGGCTGGATTTTCCGGAATCGAGTTGGCCTGGGCTGTTCCAACCGTGGCCATGGCCCTCGACAAGCTCAGGCTCCCGCCGATTCCCGGCGCCTTGCTGGTCGATGTGGCCGCCCTGGCGGATGGAGGCAAGGAAACCATCCTGGCCGCCCTTGCGGCGCACCCGGAACTTCCCGTTTTCCTGCTTGATCCGAAACCCGGCGACGCCGCGCCGGAGGGCCCTTGGGCCGGAGTGGTCCCCAAGCCGCTTTCGGGGCAGGAACCCCCTCCCGATTGGCCTGCAGGGCCCCTGAGGGAGTTCCTGGGGCGCGCCGCGGCATCACGCTTGGCGCCCTTCATGACCGGCAGGAAAACGGATGTCGTCCTCATCGGCCTGAGCACCGGCGGGCCAACGGCGCTGGAAAAACTCGCGCCTGAATGGCCGGGCAACCTGGCGACGCCGGTCCTTGTTGTCCAGCATGTCATGGCCGGATTTGACCATTCCCTCGTGGAAACCATCGCCCGCAGAACGCGCCTTGCCGTCAGCCTGGGCCGCGAGGGGGCGCCCATTCTTCCGGGCACCGTGACGCTGGCTCCCGCCGGAAGGCACATGGTGGTGAGGCCGGGCGCCGTGCCGACGATCGGCCTCGACGATGGTCCCCCCGAGCAGTCGTGCAAGCCGGCGGTTGATCCGCTGTTCAGGTCCGCCGCGGAAGTCTACGGCGGCAGGGCGCTGGCCGTGGTGTTGACGGGAATGGGCGAGGACGGCCTGCGGGGCGCGCGCCTTTTGAAGGAACGCGGGGCGGCGATCCTGGCCCAGGACGAGAAGTCGAGCGTTGTCTGGGGCATGCCCGGCGCCGTGGTCCGCGCCGGCCTCGCCGACAAGGTCGTGCCGCTGGGCGAGGTTTCGCGGGAAATCGTCATGCGGGCGGGACTGTCAGGCTGACGGGCCTACCCGGCCACCATGTCCGAGTAGAGCTTGTGGTACTCCCCGGCGCTTCGTTCCCACGACCAGTCCTGCGACATCCCGTTCCTGACGACCCGGCCCCACTTGGCCTGGTCGTGCCTCCACAGGGCCATCGCCCGGAGGACCGCGTCGCGGAACGCCTCGGCCGAATAAGGATGGAAGACGAAGCCGGTGGCCGTGCCTTCCTCCAGCGTGTTCGTGTTCGTGTCGGTCACCGTGTCGGCCAGGCCGCCCGTGCCGCGGACCACCGGGGGGGTGCCGTAGCGAAGGCTGTAAAGCTGGTTGAGTCCCGAAGGCTCGAACAGGCTCGGCATGAGAAACATGTCGGATCCGGATTCTATGATGTGGGCCGTGTCCTCGTCGAAGCCGAACCGCAGGCCCACCTGCCCGGGGAAGCGTTGCGCCAGGCCCGACAGCATGTCCCGGAACCAGGGGTCGCCCTCGCCCAGGACAACCATGCGCGCGCCCTGGCCAAGGAATCCGATGGCGGCGTCGTGCATGATGTCGAGGCCCTTCTGCTCCACCAGGCGCGCCACCATGCCCAACAGCGGTTGGCCATGCCAGCCGCCCAGTCCCATGCGCGCGGCGAGTGCCGCCTTGCATTCGGCCTTGCCGGCCTCAAAGTCGGCCGGCCCGTAGCGGCGGGGGATCCTGGGGTCGGTGGACGGATCCCAGTCGCCGTAGTCGACCCCGTTGACGATTCCGCACAACCTGTTGGACCGCTCGATCAGCACGCCCTGCATGCCCCGGCCGTACCACGGGGTCTTGATCTCCTCGGCGTAGGTGGGGCTGACCGTGTTGATCCGGTCGGAAAAGACAATGCCGGCCTTGAGGAAGCAGAGGGAATCGTGGAACTCAAGTTGGTGGTGGTTGAAGAGGCGCCAATCGAGGTGGGCCTTTTCCATGAGGGGAGGCGCGAAGCGGCCCTGATAGGCGATGTTGTGGATGGAATACAGGCAGCGAATCCGGTTCCACCGCGCGGCCACGGCGGGGTCGGGATGTCGGCCGAAATGCTCCCGCAGGTAGACGGGCGCCAGCCCCGTTTGCCAGTCGTTGCAGTGGAGCACATCAGGCCACCAGTCGAGGGCCCGGATGGCCTGGATGACGGCATGGCAGAAAAACGCGAAGCGTTCGCCGTTGTCCGGGTAGTCGCGCTTGGTGCCGTCGGTGCTGTTGAATTGGTAAAGCCCGCGGCCGAACTCCGGCTGGTCGCGGCCGAAAATGTCGTCATTTTCAAGGAAATAGGCCGGCACATCGCTGCCCGGCAGCCTCGCCGACCAGATCCTGCAGGGAACGGTCCGGTCTCCCAGGGGAACATCGAAGGCCAACGGGGTCGGCTCGGGCAATCCGGTCCGCCGGCAGGATCCATGCAGGGGCAGGATCACCCGGCAATCGATGCCGCGGCGAGCCAGCGCCCGGGGCAGCGAACCGGTGACATCGGCAAGGCCGCCGGTCTTGGCGAACCCCACCACCTCGGAGGCGGCGACAAGAACCCTCATGATCCTATGCCGGGATTCATCCCGCCTCCCCCACGCCTCGCGCCGACTTGAGAATGACAACGCCCAGGGGAGGGAGGGTAATCAGAGCCGAGGCGGGCATTCCCTGCCACGGCTGGGGTTCGGCCACGGCCACGCCGGCGTTGCCGACGCCGCCGCCCCAGTATTCGGGAGCGTCGCTGTTGAGCGTTTCCTCCCAGCGTCCCGGCCAGGGCAGGCCGATCCGCCATCCCTCGCGGGGAACAGGGGTGAAGTTGAACACGGCGGCGACCTTTTCCCGGCCGGAGGAGTCGCTCCTCACGAATCCCACCACGCCGCTTTCGGAGTTGTCGGGATCCAGCCACTGGAAACCCCACGGATGGAAGTCACCCTCGTGCAGCGCCTTGCAGTCGCGGGCCAGGGAGGCCACATGGCTGGTCCAGCGCAACACCCCGGCGTGCGGGGCATGTTCGGTCTGGTGCCAGTCGAGGCTCTTGTCATGGTTCCATTCGGCCCACTGGCCCCACTCGCAGCCCATGAACAGGTGCTTCTTGCCGGGAATGGTGAACTGCCAGCCCAAAAGCATCCGCAGGTGAGCGAATTTCTGCCAGTCGTCCCCGGACATCTTGCCCAGGAGCGATCCCTTCATGTGCACGACCTCGTCGTGCGACAGCGGCAGGACGAAATTCTCGTTGTTCTGGTAAAGGCCGCGGAAGGTGAGTTCGCGGTGGTGCCATTTCCGGTGAACGGGGTCGCGGGAGAAATGCTTGAGGCTGTCATGCATCCACCCCATGTCCCACTTCATCCCGAAGCCGAGTCCGCCGGACGAGGTCGGTCGCGACACGCCCGACCAGGCCGTTGATTCCTCGGCGATCGTCTGGACATCGGGATGGGAGAGGTAAACCTCCTCGTTGAGCTGCCGCAGGAAGGCGATCGCCCCGGTGTTTTCCCGGCCGCCATGGTGGTTGGGCACCCACTCGCCGTCGGGGCGCGCGTAATCGAGGTAAAGCATGCTGGCCACGGCGTCGACGCGAAGGGCGTCGGCGTGATAGGCGTCGAGCCAGAAAAGCGCGCTCGAGATCAGGAAACTCCGAACCTCGTGCCGGTCGTAGTTGAAGATGTGGCTCTTCCATTCGGGATGGAACCCGCGCCTGGGGTCGGCGTGCTCGTACAGGTGCGTTCCGTCAAAGAAAGCCAGCCCGTGTTCATCGGAGGGGAAATGGCTGGGAACCCAGTCAAGGATCACGCCGATCCCGTTTTGGTGCAGGTGGTCGACAAGGTACATCAGGTCCTGCGGCGAACCGTAGCGCGCCGAGGGAGCGAAGTAGGAGGTGACCTGGTAGCCCCAGGAGGCGTAGAACGGGTGCTCCATCACCGGCATGAGCTCGACATGGGTGAAACCCATCGTTTGCGCGTGCCGCGCCAGCCGCGGAGCCAGTTCCCGGTAGCCCAGAACCTTGTCGGGGTCGCCCGGCGACCTCATCCATGATCCCAGATGAACCTCGTAGATGTTCCAGGCCGACTCGAGGGTTTGGCGCGATCCGCGGGTGGCCATCCACTCGCTGTCGCCCCACCGGTAGGTCAGGTCGGAGACCACCGAGGCCGTTCGCGGCGGGCATTCCGTCCGGAAGGCCATGGGATCCGCCTTGTCGACCGCGTGCCCGCCGAATTGCGATGCGACATGGAACTTGTAGACATCTCCCGGCTTGACCCCAGGAACGAACCCGGCCCAGATCCCCGAGTGACCCAGCGTCACCAGTGGATGGCATCCCCGGTTCCAGTGGTTGAAGTCACCGATCACCGAGACATAACGGGCCGAGGGGGCCCAAACGGCGAACCGGGTTCCGGGAACCCCGCCCAGGTGTCCCGAGTGGGCTCCGAGGTGGTGGTGCAGGCGGAATTGACGGCCTTCATTGAAGAGGTAGATGTCATCCTGACCGAGGCTTCCCGAGCCTGCAGCCGGAAGGAATTCCCCGTGCTTCGCGTATCCGGAGGATGGAGCCACAGGGGTTCCCCGCATGCTTGTGAATCTCGACCCAGCTTATCAAACCGGGTTTTGGTCTTGCACGGTGGGAAACTCCCTATCGCGCCATAAAACTCGTTTCAGCACCGGATCAGGCTGCGTAAACGGACCTTGGCCGGGGGAATCGGCCATGTGGCGCATGTACATCTCCATTTTCGCGTCCAGGTCGTCCGCGTGGTGGACCACCAACGCCTCCGGAATCGCGGGCAATCGGGGCGAACCCCATTCCGGCCGTTCGAGGAACGAAAGCAGGAGGTGCTCAAGCGCCAGCCGGCGGTTGGAGTCGAGTTCCGCTGAGGCGGCCGCCTTCTCCCTGACCATGTCCCTGGCCAGCAGATTCGGGCCGATCAGATGGCCTTCCCCGCACGGTTCCGGTGGCGCCGAGGCCCAATCCTCCATCGGGCGCCATTCCCGAACGCGCCCGATCTCATGCAGAAGGGCGCCCGACAGCGCCAGGTCCCGATCAAGCCTTTCCCTGGCCGCGGGCTGGCAACGATGCAGTTCCGCCACGAGCGAATCGGTCATCCTCGCGACCGAAAGGGTGTGCTGGACCCACCCGCCCGCGT
>JAGWVO010000574.1 GCA_018970845.1 Planctomycetota bacterium | reverse complement strand
AACCCCAGCCCATTTTGGCCGGTCCTCCGCCCACTGGATTGACCTCGGCGCCAAGATCCTTCACGGTATCAATTGACCACAAAATCTTCCCGGAATCAGAGGACAGGCATGCGAGGATGCCTTGGCTGCCCTGAACAAAGATTTTGCCATCGGCAACCGTGGGGGTTGCGTTTGGTCCACCCGACCAGGAGTTTCCTTGAAAATCAAAAATTGGGCCGATGGTCGTTGCCCAGAGTAATTTACCGTTGCCGTCAATCGCCATCGCTATCTCATTCTTCTCCCTCGTTCCCAAAACATAAGCGATACCCTTGACGATGGCTGGGCTACCATAGCCGCTTCCGGCGGTTGAGAAAGTCCATTTCAAAGGTGGCCCATCTTTCGGCCATGCCATGAGCCCGGTTTCAGAAGAATTACCATCCCTTGACGGACCCCGGTATCCGGGCCAATCCGCCGCGGGAAGGCAGTGAACACCAACAAACAACGACATGAGCGCAGCATGACATACGTGGCGTGGCATGGGTTTCTCCCAAAATGAGATTCATTCGATTCACAAGTCTATCCGAACATGAGGGTAATCTGGAATCCTCGACCTGAATTACGATTCGGTACTCAATTTCCCATCAAAGGCCATGGCTGAATCCATGTCGTCTTTCAAGTGAATGGCACCCGAATGCCAAATGAAACCGGCCACCAGAACCAAAAACGTCACGATCAGAAAACCTGAGTCAAGACCCCCTGGCAAGCAGTCTCCGGCAACTCCGATCAGCGTCGGGCTAATCACATCTCCAAGCGCATGGATCACAAAAATACAAACTGCCATGGCCAAGCCACGCAATTTCGCCGGCATCACATTCATGAGAATTGTGTTGGCTGGACCCGTGTTGAGGAAGAGGCCAATGCAGGCGATGAACAAACATACCCACGCCAGCGGAAACGGTGCGAATACGACGCCGATCATAGCTGGAAATGCCAGATACATTCCCCAGGCGCAGACTTTGAAATAAGCCCCGGAATCCTTGTTTTTCAATTGGTCCGCCAGCAGTGCTCCGGCGATCGTGGCGACAAGGCCGGATATCACAATGATCAATCCGATCATCATACTTCCAGTGTCACCGTTAACAGCCTTGCGAGTTTCGGAAATGTAAGTAGGCAGCCAGTAAGCGATTCCTCCAATACAGAAGGTGGCCGCCGTGTAAGCAGCCACATTGACCACGTACGAACGACACTTGGCTAAGTAAAAATAATCTTGCAGTGATAAGTTTGCCGTCAATCCTTTTTCTTTGCGGCTCGGACTTTCCGGCAAGAACCAGCACGCCATCGAAAGCCCGATGCCGGGGGGCACGACAAAGAAAAATGACCACGGCCAGCCAAGCAGTCCACCCAACGCGAAACCCATGGCACTACCCACGGGAACTGCCGCGTAGAGGATGGCCATAGCCTTGCCCCTGGTGGCTTCCGAGTACCAGTCTGACAACAATGCCGGGGCCGCCGGGCCAAAGGCTGCCTCGCCTATTCCGACAAAACATCGGGAGGCCAACAGGAACCCATATGTTCCTGCAATTATTGCCCAAGTTGGTGGCCTCAAACCCAAATTCAAATCAGCTTCAACCGCTGTTCTCGCCAGACCAGCGATTCCACTGGCTCCGCTGGCGAGTGTCCACACCATGACGCCCGCGGCAATCAGCTTGGGTCGAGATAGAAAAGGCTGAAGCCATCCAAAAACCGGGGCCATGACCACGAATGAAACCATGAACGCGCTTTGAAGCAATCCCTTGAGCGTTTCAGAATTGGAAAAGCCCAATTGCGTGCTGATAGGCACCAAATTCGCACTGATGATATACCTGTCTATGTAGTTGAAAAGATTGACGACTGACAGAATGATGACCGTCAGGATTGGGATGTTTTTGGTCATGAGTCGATCTGAAGGTTTAAGCGAGGCAATCGGACATTTATCTTCTTTTTCCTACCATCATTGCAAGATTTGCTTTGTCGACTGGGTTTTTCCCTTGGGTCTTGAGCAGGAGGAACAGAAATGGGCATTAATGGTTCCCTTGGCCGTAAATTCAACATGGGGCTTATTGGTGGTGGCCATGGTTCCTTCATTGGAAAGGTTCATTCGATTGCTGCTTGCCTCGACAATCGTGCCGAGGTGGTAGCAGGTGCTTTTTCTT
>JAGWVO010000573.1 GCA_018970845.1 Planctomycetota bacterium | reverse complement strand
GCGCGCAAAAGCGTTTGGAAGCCAAGGTCAATGGCGGCCAAGAGGCTCCTGATCGTCCTGATGTTGGCCGGCATGCGGGAAACGATTTTCTCCCGGCTCAGTCCAAGGGTTGTCACAACATCGATGCTTGGGTCGAGGGGTGTCTGGCCCGCCATCACCTTTTCGAAGTGCTCGACCACCCGGAGAATGGTTCTGGGGCACATCAAGACCGAGCGCCTGTATCGAGTGCGCTTAATTTCAAGACGGCTGGCCATGGCCAGCTCCTGCTCACGGGTGAGGAGCGGAATGGCGCCCATCTGCCTCAGGTAAAGACCGAGGGCATCATCGGCTCCAGTGGCCTCCCCCTCCTGATTTTCGGGAGAGACTGCCGCGGCTTCACTGGATGATTCTCCCGCTCCCGCGAAATCGTCAGAAAGATCGGCTTCGCGTGGAAGAAGATCGTCCCAAGTCGCGCCCATGTCGCGGCCCGATTTTCCCTCGATCAGAGGGCTGGCGCCAATTTCCCACGATTCCCGTTGCATGCCACTTTCCGCCAACAAATGATCCATTACTTTCCCAAAGCCTCCCTACTCGAACCGCTGCTTCAACGGAAATCCAACCCGCGCACTCAAGCGAAGGGGAATATCCAGCCGGAAGGCCATCGGGATATACCCGGCCATCCGGAAGGATCACCATGTTCAAGAATCTGCGCCATGCCCTCAATAGAGAGAGGAGCATGGAAGATTTATTTTCGGCGAGATCGCCTCAACTCTTGAACAAATGCCGCAAAGGTTGAAGAAGCAGTATAATCTTCCCACCCAAACTCGCACGCATCAGTATATACTCGCTCCAACAGAAGTCCACAGAATTTTTTCAATCAGGGCTTGCAAATCCATGCCATATTCTATCCTCGCTTTCTTCATGATCAGCGCGACCGCCCAAACGGACATGTCAACATGGTCGATGGTTCAGCCGGTGAGGCCCGATATTCAAGGTCGCGGACATCCTATCGACCTTCTTCTTGGATCCCGATTAACACATGAGGAAGTCAAGCCGGAGGCATTTGTCCGCCGGCTGAGTTACGACATGCGCGGGTTGCCTCCGGCGGCAGGTGATGTGACTGATTACCTTGCGTGGTCCCAAGAAGAGAGAGTCGCGAAAATTGTCGATCGTTACATAGACACTCCCGAGTTCGGCCAAAAACAGGCCCAGGCCTGGCTCGATGCGGTGAGGTTCGCTGAAACCAACGGTTTCGAGGCGGACGGCGAAAGGCAACATGCCTGGCGTTATCGGGACTGGGTGATCGAGGCGGCCAACCTTGATTTGCCTTATGACAGGTTTCTCTCGCTTCAGATCGCCGGCGACCTTGCCGAAATCCGGGACATCAGGACCGGTCATCCATCCGACAATCCAATCAACGCCATCGTCGCGACAGGGTTTCACCGCTGCGGTCCGGCCCACATGGTTTCAGGAAACCTCGACAAAAAAATATTGAGAAATGAATTCCTTACCGAGGCGACCACAACCATCGGCAGCGCGATTCTCGGGCTTACGCTCCATTGCGCCCGTTGCCATGACCACAAATTCGATCCGATCACGCAGGTGGATTACTACCGGCTTCAAGCGTTCATTTCTCGGATCGAGCCCATCGATACCCTGATTTCATCGCCCGAGGAACTGGCCAGAACAACAGCAGCCCGGGCTGTTGTTGAAGCGAGAATGGCTTCGGTTCGAAAGTCGATTTCCCAGATTGATGAGCCCGCTCGATCAGCCGCCCAAAAAGCCAAGTTGGCCAATGTGCCCGCCGATGCAAGAGCGGCGATTGAAACACCTTCCGCCCGCAGATCAGCCGAGCAAAAAGCCTTGGCCGAGAAATTCATGCCAGCGATCAAGGTGGCTTGGGATGATGTCTTGGCCCAATTGGGCGCTTCCCAGAGAAAGGCAAGGGCCGATCTCAAGGCCAAGCTGATCGATATGGCGCGCCAATTGCCACCGCCAGCCCCGCAAGCATGGGGTGTCAAGGAAGGAGAACCTGTTACCCATCACCTGCTCAAGCGCGGACAACCAACCGCGCCTGGCGATCCCGTCAAGCCGGGCTATCCACAAGCCTTCGACACGGTTAACAAGGGGGGGGAACCGACAAGCAGGGCCGATTTGGCCCGATGGCTATCCTCCCCAAGGAATCC
Organism: Planctomycetota bacterium; assembly: GCA_018970845.1. Classification (GTDB taxonomy): domain Bacteria; phylum Planctomycetota; class Planctomycetia; order Gemmatales; family Gemmataceae; genus REEB421. Next base: position 11 of record JAGWVO010000573.1, on the reverse strand, counting down.
ATTAACCGCCC
>JAGWVO010000572.1 GCA_018970845.1 Planctomycetota bacterium | reverse complement strand
TCGCGTCCTTGACGATGACGACGGATTTCACCTTCTGCGATTCGAGCTTTTCAAGGAGTTGCTCGACAAGCTGGTTGCCGGCCTCGGCGTATATCTCGCCGGACTCCATGTCGATCACATCATCGGCGAGCACGGCATCCTTGAGCTTGTCCATGTTCTTCTTGTTGAAGGCGATCTCCTCCACTTCATGGAACGCTGCGATGATGTTGCTGGCCGTGGAGTATTGCGGATCCAGGGCGCGAAGCAGGGTCAGGGCCGGAAACTTGCCCGACTGGTCGATCCTGACGACAAGGCTGTCCTTCTTGGTCGTGTTCAGTTCGATCCACGAGCCGCGGTCGGGAATGATCCGGCACGAATGGTAATCCTTGCCGGCTTCCACGGTCTTGACGAAGTCAACGCCGGGAGACCTGTGAAGCTGGCTCACGACAACGCGCTCGGCGCCGTTGATGATGAACTCGCCCCCGCCCATCATGATGGGCATCTCGCCGAGGTAAACCTCTTGCTCCATCGGCTCCTGCTTGTTCAGGCGGAGCCGAACCTTGAAGGGGCGACCATAGGTCAACCGGAGTTGGCGGCACTCATCCGGGCCATAAAGCGGCTTGCCAAGCTCGTAGTGCAGGAATTGCAGGGAAACCTGCTTGTCGAAACTGTCGATCGGGAAGGTTTCATCGAGAACCGCCTGCAACCCCTCGGGATCGCGGCGAAGGGGATCGGCCTCGTACTGGAGAAAACGGTCGTAGCTTTTCTTCTGGACCGCGGTGAGATTGGGAACCTTCGTCAGCTTTTCCTGTTCCTTGTCATCGGCGAAGCGGCTGTAGTTTCGCGTTTCCTTGGGGTCGATGATGCGTTCGCTGGCGACTGGCATGGTGCTTTCCTCCGCGATGCGACTTTCAAATTCGAGCCCCACGACCGGCCCGACTTTTGTCGGGAAGGAAGTGGAATGACGGGTTTACCGGAAGGCGTGACCCGTGGAGTCTTCAGGTGCGACGGGCTGTCGGGAAGCCCCAACTTGGAATGCTGAATAGCCAAGGGGACGACTGTGTGAAGGTCGTCTCCGAAGCGAAGCGCACTGGATGTGTTTCATAACTTCCAACTGTATGGCCTGTGCAAGTCATGTCAAGGGGCGGCGGAACATTTCCGCCACCCCTTGCAGGATCTCCAGTGTGACGCCGGGCGGGGTGATTACTTCACCGTCACCTTGGCGCCAGCTTCCTCGAGCTTCTTCTTGATAGCCTCGGCGTCTTCCTTCGAGGTGTTTTCCTTCACGGGCTTGCCACCCGCCTCGACAAGGTCCTTGGCTTCCTTGAGGCCAAGCTGGGTGATTTCGCGGACGACCTTGATCACCCCGATCTTCTTGTCGGCGGCGACGCCACCTTCAAGGATCACGGTGAACTCGGTCTTCGCGGCGGGGGCGGCATCGCCACCGCCGGCGCCGCCAGCGGCGCCGCCAGCGGCCGGCGCGGCCATCATCACGGCGCCGCCGGCGGCGGGCTTGATGCCGTGCACCTTCTCGAGGTAGTCGCCCAACTCGACGGCCTTGCCGACGGTCAGGGCCACGATCTTGTCGCCGAGTTCCTTGATCTCGGGCGAGAATGTCTGCTGTTCGCTCATCTCATTCGTTCCTTTCAATCCGTTGCCGTCGCCAGGAGAAGCGCCTCGCGCCGGTTCAGGATTCATTCAACAGGGGTCAAACCGTGCGTAATAGACAACCATCAACCGGCCGCGGCCGGTGTTTCCTTGCCTTCGGAAAGGCTCTTGATCTGGGATGCCAGGTTGGCGCCGGGAGCCTTGAGCTGCGAGGCGATCCTGGAGGCCGGGGAAAGAATCAGCGACACCACGCGGGCCACGGCCTCGGCGCGTGTCGGCATCTTGAGCGCCTGTTCAAACGAAACAGGCTGGCCGTCGGCCAACGCGCCCTTGAGGACAAGCTTGTCCTTGTAAGTGCCTGCGTTCTTGGGGTTCTTGAGCTCCGACTCGACTTCACGGCTCAGCTCCGAGACGCTGGAGCCGCCGAAGGCGAGGATCGTCATGCCGGTGAAGAGGGGGGAATCACCCTTCACACCCATTCCAAGGTCGCCAAGAACCTTGCGGGCCAAGCTGTTCTTGACAACCCTGAGCCGGATCTTCTTCTTGCGAAGACTGGCCCTGAGCAACCCATTGGCGTCGTTGTCGAGCTT
>JAGWVO010000571.1 GCA_018970845.1 Planctomycetota bacterium | reverse complement strand
TTCTGGGGAAAGTTCTCCGGCTAGGCGAGGGATCGTGATCATGTGGACAGTTCAGGACCTTTCAAAGAAATCCCAAGGCTTGGCCCGGCTTGAAGAAACGGTCGAAAACTAAGAGACCCATCCGATTGTATTCTCCGAAATTAAAAACACGGCGCCCGCGGCAACGATCAGGAAGACACCATGCGAACTTATGTCAGCAGCGCTCTTGGCTTTTTCAGCAAATGCCGACTCATCGAACGACTTGGACAGTTCAGGAACCGCAAGGTCGGGAGGAAAGCCCAGCGCAGGCCTTCCCTGGCCCACCTGCAGTTTGAAGTTCTCGAGCAAAGGCTGGCTCCCGCCATTTTGGCGGAGTATCCGGATAGCGATGTCGATTCCGACAACAGCAACTATGTCCTGAACCTTTGCGGCAGCGGGCAGATCAATTCCAAGATCTATATCAGCACCGATTCGAGCGGATATATCCGCTGGAGCGAGGACGGCACGAACTGGACCGACAAGTCGAATGACGGCTATCGCCGCAAAGCTGGTGACGACCGCGACCTCCTGGTGCAACTGTTCTATGTCGACACGGTGTATGTCGGGAACTTCGTCGGCCTTGGCAAAAACATCTCCATCCAGACCTCGCCCGTTGGCGCCACGCCCTTGGCCCTGCTTGGCCTTGGCGCCGCGGACGCTTACATTCCCATCGATGTCACGGTCAACGGCAACATCCTCACCAACGGCGGCGGACTCGCCATCCGCAACCCGATCACGGGCGGGCTCAACTCGATCACGATCAATGACGGCGTGACGATCTCCACGCGCAAGATCGACGCCACCCCAACCTTCACGCCTTCCGATGCCACCCTGATCGGCCGGCACGCAAGCGCTTCCGTCGCCAGCACGGGGAATTCCGGCAATATCACCCTCGGCGTTGCCAATGCGGATCCCTATAATCCTATTCTCAATTATGGGTTCAATCATCCCCGAATCGCGGTCGGCGCCAATTCCAGGTTGCTTGCCGACACCGGCGGCGCCGCCTCAAGCATCAAGGGTGGCGACATCAGCCTGCAGGCCAAGAATTACAACCTTTCAATCAAGTCACTCTGGTTCAACGACTTGGGGCTGACGAAGCGCGAGGCCGCCTTGACGGTGGGGGACAGCGCCGCGATCAGGGGCGCCAACATCACCATGTACTGCATGGCCGGTGATTTGCCCATCCTCGAAGAAATCGGCAACGCGATGTTCGGCGAGGATTCGGTGGGAGCCTCCGCCGCGTCCAGCATCATGACCTTGATGCTGGACCAGTTGAGCGATTCGCTTCCGTTCACCAGCCTGCCGGTGGCGCTCGTGGCCCGCATGGCCGAAACCAACCTTAGCATCGGCAGTTCGGCGAACATCTCCGCGACGGATGACATCAAGATCACGACCTCGGCCGTTGCCGAGGCGGAAGCGGCCGCCAAGAACTGGTTCAAGGTCCCGGTGCTCAATACCCCGGTGCCGAAGATCCTCCAGGGGCTTGCCTTCGCCTTTGGCTGGGGGCAGAGCACCTCGAACCTCATCATTGGCCCCAGCACCATCTCCGCGGGCGGGGAAGTGGAGATCGAATCCTCGGGAACGGCCAAGGCCGCTCCTGAAGCGTCCTATGAGCGTGAAGATCCTGAGGTTGACAAAACTACTGGCGATAAAATCTATAGCAATGGAGCTGATTACAGGTTCGTCGCCACCGCCGGGGTGGTGAAGCAGGATGTGCTCGCCCGCGTCGACCAGGGCGCCACGATTTCCGGAAGCACCGTTTCCATCAAGTCCAGCGGGGAGAACGGCGCCTCGAACAAGTCGCTCATCCAGAACGACCGCAAGGGCAACGACGGCACGGTTTCGATCAACTTCAGCATCACCAACGCCAATGTCACCACCGATGTCCGGGGCACGGTGACGGCCACCGGTGCGGCGGCCTTCACCGGCCAATACACCGGAACTTTTTCACCCAAGACGGCCGTCAACACCGCGACGGATGAGATCGCGCTGCCTTCCCATGGCCTTTCCACGGGAGTTCAATTGGCTTACTCCGCCGGCGACGGCGGCCTGGTTCCCGGACTGCTCGAGGGAACGACCTACTATGTTATCAAGGTTGACAACGATCGTATCCGCCTCGCGGCGACCCACTCGGACGCAATGGCCGGACAGGCCATCGAC
>JAGWVO010000057.1 GCA_018970845.1 Planctomycetota bacterium | reverse complement strand
CATCAGGAGCGTGCCTTTCTGGTAGACCGCCTGCATCTGATTGATTTGGCCGTGGCAGCTGGCGCAACCAATACCTTTGGTGATATGGATGCTATGGTTGAAATAGGCAAAATCGGCAAGGCGATGAAGCCTCTGCCATTCGATCGACTTGTTCGTGTTGAAACTTTCCCGCACAGGTTCGAGCATCGTGCTGCCCACCCAAATCTGCGAGTGGCAGTTCATGCAAGTCTTGGTGGGGGGCACATTTGAGTGCGCGACTTCCTCGGCGGAAGTGTGGCAATACCGGCAGTCGATTCCCAGCCCGTTCACATGGTGGGCGTGGCTGAACTGGATGGGCTGGGTTTTCGCGTTGTAAGCACCTGTCATGTAAGGCGATCGGACAAAAACCAACGCCGCCACCCCCAGCCCGGGGGCCCCTAGCAACACGCCAAGGATCGCCACCCGGAACAGGGTATTGGCATAGGGTGGAAAGAGTTGGGCCATCTCACTTCCTCAAGGGGCGCGATCCGGACGGTCAGCGTTAATCTAAACGCCCGGCCAACCCTGACAAGGGAACTCACGGGTCCGAACAGGAAGATATGCACATTTTGTACCGGGCCGCCAGATCATGAAACCGCTCACAGACTTAGGCTTCAAGCCGCCATGGCACGGCCGGAATTATCACCCTTGGGAATGGCCCGAACCAGGTTCACCAATTCGGGGAAAGCCGAACGACCCATCCAGGCGCCAGGCCAAAGGCAGAAACAGCGCGGCACCCGCCGCCAGCCAAGGCGCCAGCGGCCATTCCACCGGGTTGCCCAGCGCGAGCCGCCGGCTTTCCAACGATTCATCCATGGCCGCAAGCGCCAAAAGGATCTCCTCCTCCCGCCCCGCCTCAAACCGTCGGCCTCCCGTCATGCCTGCCAGGTCGTCGAGCATCTCCCGCGCCGCCTTGGAATCGGCGCCGTTATTCCGCTCGCCGCGAACCTCCAGGGAATGGCAGGCGATTCCCAAGGCCCCGGCCACCTGTCCCAACTGCCTCAGGGAAAGCCCCGACTCGGGCGGATACGCGTTGTTTTCGCCGTCGGAAACAAGGAGCACCGCCCTGGCCGGCGCGGGCGCGGCCTCCAGTTCGCGCAGCGAAAGGGCCAAACCCGAAGCCAGGTCGGTGCCCGCCTCGCCCGGAACCACGACCGGGTTGATCGCCCTGAGCCAAGGCTCCAGCAGCGCCGGGTCGGGCACCGGCGGACAGACCACCTCCGCCCTGCCGGCGACCGTCGCCAGGCCGACCTGCCAGCCGGAACGGCCGGCACCGCCTGAAAGCAGGGCCATGAGGGAATCGACAGCGGCGTCGATCCTGCGCCGCAAAGCGGGGGAATCCGCGCGGATATCGGCCTCGGCCATGCTGGCGCTGACATCCAGCACCACCATGAGCGCCGCGGGCGCGGGAACCACCTCCGGCAGGACCAGCGACGGCCCCGACACGGCCAGCACCGCCGCCAGCGCCGACGCCAGCCTTGCCCACGCCGAGGGTGGCCAGGGCGACCCCGCGCCCCGGGGGAGCAGGTCCGCCGCGGGAATCAGCCAGGCTTGGTGCGGCTGACGCGACCTCCACCAGGCCCAGGCCACCGCCAACGGCGCCAGCGCGAGAAGCCAGGGATGATTCCAGGAGAGCGACATGACCGGGCATCCTAACCTGTCCCGGCGACGGCGGCATCGGCGCAAGCCGTTGCGATTGACTCGAATTCCCGGGGCAACCTAGTCTTGCCCGGCTGATGGACAGGGTCCTCGGGTGGGGGAATTGCGTCGTGACGGAAGCCGGAGAGAGCCACGAGGCGGCGCGCCTCGCCAAGCTGCACGCGATCGAGGCGCTCGGGATCGACCCGTGGGGCGGCCGGTTCGACGGACACATGCCCGTGGCCTCGGTCCGGGCGCTGCCCGTGAATCCCGAGTCGCCCGCGGCGGCGCGGATCGCCGGGCGCGTGGTCCTGCGGCGCGTCATGGGCAATGTGCATTTCCTGGACGTGCAGGATTCCTCAGGCCGCGTGCAGGTGATGCTCGGCAAGAAGCAGGTGGGCGAGCTGGGCTGGAAGCTGGCGCAGGAACTCGACCTGGGCGACCTGGTGGGGGTGGACGGCACCTTCGGCGCCACCAAGACGGGCGAGCCGACCGTGTTCGCCCGGGAAGTGGCGATGCTGGCGAAGTCGCTCCTTCCGCATCCGGACAAGCATTCCGGCATGACCGACATGGAGTTCCGGCTGAGGCACCGCTACCTCGACCTGACCTACAACGCCGAGACCATGGACCGGGCCCGCCAGCGGGTGATGCTGGTGCGGGCGATGCGCCGGCACCTCGACGAACAAGGATTCCTCGAGGTGGAAACTCCCACGCTTCACGCCGTCGCCGGCGGCGCCGCCGCCCGGCCGTTCGCCACCCACCACAACGCCCTCGACATTCCCCTGGTGCTCCGCATCGCCCTCGAGTTGCCGCTCAAGCGGCTTTTGGTGGGCGGCATGGAGAAGGTCTACGAGATCGGCAGGGTGTTCCGCAACGAGGGGATCAGCCCGCGGCACAACCCCGAGTTCACGATGCTCGAGCTTTACCAGGCGTACAGCGACTACCGGGGTATGATGGACCTGACCGAGGGGCTGATCCACGCCTGCGCGACGGCGCTGCGCGGATCGGGCAAGGTGACCTTCGGCGGGGCGGAGATCGACTTCACCCCGCCGTTCGAGCGCGCCACCTACGCCGAGCTCCTGTCCAGGCACGCCGGGGCCGAGATGGCCGACCCGACATCGCTCGAGCGCGCCGCCTCCGTCCGCGGCATCGACCCCGCGGGCAAGCACCCCGACGTGCTGGCCCAGCTCCTGTTCGAGCAGGAGGTGGAGCACAGGCTCAAGGGGCCGGTGTTCGTGCACGACTACCCCGCGAGCCTCTGCCCGCTGACGCGCCGCAAGCGGGGCAACCCGGCGGTGGCGGAAAGGTTCGAGCTGTTCGTGCGGGGCATGGAGCTGGCCAACGCCTACAGCGAGCTGAACGATCCGATTTTGCAGGAGGCGACCTTCAGGCAGCAGCTCGCGGGCCTGGCGGAGGACGACTCGATGGCGCGGATGGACGACGACTTCGTGCGCGCCCTCAGGCACGGCATGCCCCCGGCGGGCGGCCTTGGGATCGGCGTCGACCGCCTCGCCATGCTGCTCACCGACACCACCACCATCCGCGATGTCATCCTCTTCCCGCTGCTGCGCCCCGAGCGCGGCCCCCAGGAGCGCTGATGTACAAGCTGGTCCTCTGCTGGCGTTACCTCAAGACGCGCTACCTGGCGCTGGTCTGCGTGGTCAGCGTGATGCTGGGAGTCGCCACGCTCATCGTGGTCAACAGCGTCATGGGGGGCTTCTCGGCGAAGCTGCGCGACAGGCTGCACGGCCTGTTGAGCGACATCGTGCTTGAGGCCTACGACTTCGACGGCTTCGCCGACCCCGAGGGGAAGATGAGGCGGATCATGGAGGATCCGCTGCTGGCGCGCGAGGTGGTGGCGATGTCGCCCACGCTCGAGATCTTCGCGATGCTGCAGTTCCAGTTCCGCGACACTCCGGTGACCAAGCCGGTGCGGCTGGTGGGCATCGACCCGCCGACGCGCTCGGCTGTGGGCGGGTTCTCCGAATACCTCACCGACCCGGCGCGTCGCGACAAGCCGGGCTTCTGGATGGACCAGGCGGCGCGCGACCGGTTCGAGAGGCAGAAGCGGCCCGAGCCGCTCGTGTTCACGCCCCTGGGCGGCGCCGACGAGCCGCCGCCGCCCGAGGCGCCCACGCCCACGCCCAAGACCACCCAGGGCGCGATCCTGGGCTACGCGATCGCCCATTTCCGCGACCGCCAGGCCAAGGCCGAGGACGGCGCCAGCCGCGACCGACGCACGCTCCAGCCTGGCGACGAGGTGGTGCTCACCACGGTCTCGGGGGCCAAGCTGGCCCCGGTGTACGACCGGTTCGCCGTCGTCGATTATTTCCGCTCGGAAATGAGCGAATACGACTCGCAGTTCATCTTCGTGCCGCTGGAGCACCTGCAGAAGCTCAGGTCGATGGAGGGGCGCGTCACCTCCATCCAGGTGAGGCTCCGCGACTACGACAGGGCCCCCGCCGTGGTCGCCAGGCTCAAGGAGATCTTCGTCCGCGACAGCCTCGACGTGCAGACCTGGGAGGAGAAGCAGGGCGCCGTGCTCGCCGCCATCCGCGTCGAGAAGGGGATCCTCAACATCCTGCTGTTCCTCATCATCGCCGTCGCCGGTTTCGGCATCCTGGCGATCTTCTCGATGATCGTGGTCGAGAAGACCCGCGACATCGGCATCCTGAAGTCGCTGGGCGCCTCCAACTGGGGCGTGCTGCAGATCTTCATCGCCTACGGCCTGCTGCTGGGACTGGTCGGCGCGGCGCTGGGCACCCTCATGGGCCTGGCCATCACCGTGAACATCAACGAGATCGAGCATTTCCTCGCCCGGGCCACCGGGCAGGACATCTTCCCCCGCGATGTCTACTACTTCGACCGCATCCCCACCGAGATCCAGCCCTTGGCCATCGGCCTTGTGAACCTCGGGTCGGTGGGGATCGCCGTGCTGTTCAGCATCCTGCCGGCGCTCCGCGCCGCGATGCTGCACCCGGTCCGCGCCCTGCGCTTCGAGTGACGACGGAGGCCCGCCCGATGATCGCCGAAAACGCCACGACCCCGGTCCTCGAGGCCCGGCAGGTGCGCAAGACCTACCGCCGCGGCGCCATCGCCACCGAGGTGCTCAAGGGGGTCGACCTGACGGTGGCCCGCGGCGAGTTCCTCAGCGTCGTGGGCGCCTCGGGCTCGGGCAAGAGCACCCTGCTGCATGTGCTGGGCACGCTCGACCAGGCCGACGGCGGCGAGGTTCGACTGGACGGCGAGCGGATCGACAACGCCGGGGCGCGCCGCCGCGACCGCCTGCGCAACCAGGCCTTCGGGTTCATCTTCCAGTTCTACCACCTGCTGCCGGAACTCTCGGCGCTCGAGAATGTGCTGACGCCGCTTTACATCTCGAGCAGCGCGTGGGCCTGGCCGTTCCGCAGGGCCGACGCCGTCCGCAGGGCCCGCGCCCTGCTCGAGCGCGTGGGCCTGGGCCACCGCCTCGACCACAAGCCCCGGGAGCTTTCCGGCGGCGAGATGCAGCGCGCCGCCATCGCGAGGGCCCTCATCAGCGGGCCCCGCGTGCTCCTGGCGGACGAGCCCACGGGCAACCTCGACGAGGACGCCGGAGCCGAAATCGCCCGCCTCCTGCGCGCCTTGAACGCCGAGGAAGGCCTGACTATCATCATGGTCACGCATAATTTGGATATGGCCAGAAGCACGGACCGGGTGGTCCGCCTCACCCACGGACGGGTGGACCTGTCGCCAACCGTCCTCGGGAACAGGCCCGCCCCCGGCGGACATCACTCCCCGAACGATGGCGACGACAGGCTCAGCCTGGAAAGGCGGCCGGCTTCCATGGCGGTTCTCGGAGCGGGGGCCTCCCCTCCCGCCCACCCGGAGGTGTTCGGTGTCGGCCATTTTCCTCAACGGTGAGCTTGTCCCGCGCGAACGCGCCGTTGTCTCCGTCTACGACCACGGCCTGCTCTATGGCGACGGCGTCTTCGAGGGCCTGAGGTTCTACGGCGGCAAGGTCTTCAAGCTCCGCGAGCACCTCGACCGCCTCGAGGAAAGCGCCCGCCACATCCACCTCGTGATCCCCGCGACGATGGACGCGCTGGCCCGCGATGTCGAGGCGTGCGTCAAGGCCAGCGGCATGGCCGACGGCTATGTCCGCCTCGTGGTCACCCGCGGCGTGGGCAACCTCGGGCTCGATCCCCGTTCCTGCCCCAGGCCCCAGGTCATCATCATCGCCGACGCCATCAGCCTCTACCCCGCCGAGATGTACGAGAAGGGGATGGAGATCGTCACCGCCAGCACCATCCGCAACCATCCCAACGCGCTCAGCCCGCGCGTCAAGAGCCTCAACTACCTCAACAACATCATGGCCAAGCTCGAGGCCGCCCGCGCCGGGGTTCCCGAGGCGATCATGCTCAACCATGTCGGCGAGGTGGCCGAGTGCACCGCCGACAACATCTTCGTGGTCGAGCGCGGCCGCCTGCGCACCCCGCCCCGCAGCGCCGGCATCCTCGCCGGCATCACCCGCGCCACGGTGATCGACCTCGCCCGCCAGGCCTCCGTGCCGTTCGCCGAGGAAACGCTCACCCGCCACGACATCTTCGCCGCCGGCGAGATGTTCCTCACCGGCACGGGCGCCGAGATCATCCCGGTCACCAAGGTCGACGGCCGGCCGATCGGCGACGGTTCGCCCGGCCCCGTCACCCGGCTGCTCCGCGGGAAGTATCATGAGCTGGTGAGAAGCGTGGCCTGACCGCGCGGGTTGGGTTGGGGAAAACGCCGATGGCCAGCATCCAGCACATCCTCGTGGCCCTCGACTTCTCGGAATCGTCGCGTTACGCCCTGGAATACGCCGAGCTGCTGGCAAGGCAGTTCGGCGCCGCGGTCGACCTCGTCCATGTCGTCACGCCGCTCACGGCGCCCATGCCCGCCGGCTTCGCCCCGCCGTTCATCAACAACCCCGGCGAGGCGCACCTTGTGGAGGCGCGCGCCTGCCTCGAGAACCACGCCGACGAGCTGCGCTCGCGCGGCCTTTCGGTGGCGACGCTGCTGGTGGAGGGGTCGCCCCTGGAGTCGATCCTCGCGCAGGCCCAGAAGCGGCACTGCGACCTGCTGGTGCTTGGAACACACGGCAGATCCGGCATGGCGCACATTTTGCTCGGCAGCGTGGCGGAGAAGATCCTCAGGTCCGCCCCCTGCCCCGTGCTCACGGTCAGGCACCCCTCGTTCAAGTCCAAGGGCTGATCCGCCGCCCGGGCGGCCAACCGGCGAAAAGAGCCCCGGAAAACCCGGGGCCCGATCATGGTTGCCGAGCCCGGGGGATCACCGGCCCGACAGCGGGTCCCCGGCCCCGGCGATCCGCTGCGCGGCTGACTTGTTGGCCGAGGCGATCGCCGCCCGCGCGTTGAGGGCGGCGATGTAGTTGGCGTGGGCCGCGCCCGCCGCCTGGGCCATGCGTGCGTTCTGCGCCTGCATCAGGTTCTGCATGGCGACCGGGTTGACGGCTGGCATGTTGCCGCCCGGGCGCATCCCGCCCATCGGACCGCCGCCGGGCCTGCCTCCGCCGGCCATCTGGCCGCCCGGGCCGCCGCCCATCTTTCCGCCACCTCCGCCCGGGCCGCCGCCCATCATGCCGCCGCCGGGGCCGCCGCCCATCTTTCCGCCGCCACCCATGGAACCGGCCATCGGGCCGCCTCCGCCGCCTTTCTGGCATGGCCCGCCGCCGCCGGGGCCGCCTTGTCCTCCGCCCTTGCCGCCTCCCTGCCCGCCACCCATGTGGTCGGCGCGCGCGGCCGCCATGGTCGCGGCCAGCATGGCCAACGCGACCCATCCACCCCATCGCCATGAGCGCATCATGGGACACCCTTTCGTCGCCACGCGACTGATAGACATGACGCTCCGGGGATCCGGCACACCGTCCCCATAGTGATCCTACGCCCGACCAGGTGTCCGGGATCGGGTTTGACATCAATTTTGAAATCAGGGCGCCGCGGCGGGCGGGCCATCCGCCTCCCGTCCGGTGACATGGCCCCGCGCCCGCAGCCGGGGCCCGTCGGGCCTGATGGTGATGGCGCCCTCCACGGAAGTCGACCAGGCGCGGTTCCCCGGGGCTTGGCGCGCCCGCCGCGAATCCTCCTGCGCCACCGTGAGCCAGGGCGCGGCCCATCCCAGGAACGCGGGCCCGTTGGCTCCCGCGCCGCCATGGTGCGGCGATTGCAGCACGGCCACGCCGGGCCCGGGAACGGCTTTCATGAGCGCCCGCTGGCCGGCACCCTCGAGGTCGCCCGTGAGCAGCACATTTCCCGAGGAATGCCTCAGCAGCGCCACCACGCTCGCCTCGTTCTGGCTGGAGGCCTCGAAGCCGGGCGCCGGGTGCAGGACCTCCAGCGATGCCGCCCCGCGGGCCAGGCTGAACCCCGGCTCCACCTCCTCCACGGGAACTCCCCGCGCCGCCAGTCCGTCGAGCATGAAGCGGACGCCCGGCACCTCCTTGCGGGCGAACCAACCCGACACCAGCACCCGGCCCACCGGCACCCGCTCGACCAGGTCGAGCGCGCCGTTGAAGTGGTCGAGGTCGGCATGGGAAAGGATCAGCTCGTCCACCCGTTCCACTCCCCTGTGCCAGAGGAACGGCGCGATGATCCTCCTGCCCACGGCGGCGTTGGCCAGCGATCCGGCGTCATACACCGTCGTGGAGCCGTCGGCCCATTCGATGACGGCGCATCCCCCGTGGCCGACGGCAAGGAAGGTGCATCGCCAAGGATCGGTCCGCGCCGGGGGCGCCAGCGACACCGCCAGCCCCGCGGCCAGCCAGGCCATCGCCGGCACTCCCGCCCGGGCGCGGGCCCGCCATCCGTTCTCCGCGAGCGCCGGAATCAGCAGGATGTGCCAGGGCACAAGCCAGGCGAGTGAAATGTCGCCCACCCAGAAACTGGCCCATGGCCAGTTGGCCGCCCAGCCGACCAGGCCCGCGCAGCCCTTGAGAGCCATGCCCGCGCACCATCCGAGCGCCGGGGAAACCAACGGAACATCCCCACCCAGAATCAGCAGGGGAAAGCCGGGCAGCAGCGCCAGCGATCCCAAAAGCGCCACGGGCGGACCCACCACCAGCGCCGAGGGGCTGACCAGATGGGTGCGCGCCGCGACCAGGGGAGTGAGGCAGCACCAGATGACGGCATTGGTTCCAAGCGCGATGGCCACGGCCCGAAGGAACGCGCGAACCAGTCGCCAGGGAGCCGACCGGCCCATGTCCCGGGCCCTCGCCAAGGCCTCCTCCTGTTCGGTGGGCGGTTCGGACCACCCGGGCGCGGCCCAGTACAGGAGGGCCGTGGCGAGGAACGACAGCAGGCAGCCGGTGCCGAAGAGGTCTCCCGGGTCGAGCAGTCCGACCACGAGCCAACTGAAGGCGATCACCGAGGGAAGGTGGCGGGGCCGCCGCAGGATGTCGGCCATGGCCAGGGCCGCGACGGTTGCCGCGGCGCGGGTGGCCGCTGGCCGCGCCCCCGTCATGCCCGCGTAAATCGCCACGGCCAGGGCGATGGGCCATGCCAAGGCGCGCGCGCCCATGCCGGCGCACCGGCCGGCCACGGTGAGGAACATCGCCAGGAGCACCAGGTGCTGGCCCGAGATCGCCAGCACATGCACCACGCCGGTGCGGCGATACTGGTCCCAGCTTTCCCGGGAAAGCCTTGAAGTTTCGCCCAACAGCAGCGCGGCGGCCAGGGGTTCGACCTCCGGATCGATCGCCCCGGCCAACCGGGCCGCGGCCCTCGCCCTCAGCCCGGCGAGAAGGACTCGGATATCCCAGGTGCCCGAGGGCCCCATCGATTCCAGCGCGCCCGGGTTGTCGGCGACGCGGACCTCGGCGGCGATGCCGCGGGCCAGCCAAGGCGCGCGCCCGTCGGTTTCACCGGGATTCATCGGCCCGGGAATCAGGCGGATCTGCCCCGCGATGTCGACCCGGTCGCCGGGCGACGCGTCCGGGGGCGCTCCGGAACCGGCGACGCGAACCTCGCCTTCCGCCTCGGATGGCGCGCCCCCGCGCCAGGCGCTCTCGACCGCGACCACCGTCTCCCAGCGCGCAGGAACCGGAATCAGCCGAAGCGGATCGGGCTTGGGCGGCGGGGTCGCCTGGATGGCATCCACCACGATGCCGCGCAGGCGGATCGGCGCGTGCTCGGATCCGGCCATCGAGGCGATTTCGTTCCCGCCCATCGAACCGACGAGCAAGGCGCCTCGAACGGCGCCGATGGCGAACACGAGGAGCAGAATCCAGAACGGCCGCCACCTGAAATGGGCCAGGGCGGCCGCGGCGGACGCCACCGCCAGGGCCATCACCACCCACGGCTCCGGCCTGGCCAGCCTCTCGAGGAAAATGCCGGCGGTCAGTGAAAGGGCGGCCGGCGCCAGGGGCGCCGACCGCCAGATTCCGGCCACAGGGGCCGCCAACTCCAGCCATCGCCGAAGCAGGGCGGCCACGACGCGTCAGCGCGCCGGGGCCCCGAAGGCCCAAAGATACTTGAAGCCGCGCAGGTAGATCTTGCCGTCGGCAATCGCCGGCGAGGCGGCCAGGACATCGGGCACCGTGTTGTCGGCGACCTTCTCGAACTTCTTGCCCGCCTTCACCACCGTCACCGTCCCCTTGTCGCGGTTGGTGACCAGCACATGGCCGTCAACCAGCACCGGCGAGGCGCGGAACCGTCCGGCGGTGGTGCGCTCCTGGTAGTACTCCTGCCCCGACGCGGCATCGAGGCAGATCAGCGTGCCGTTCTCGCGGCACAGGTAGACCAGGCCGTCGGCGACCAGGGGGGAGGGGACATCGGGGGTGTTGCTGGGCTTGCGCCACTGCTCGTGGCCGGACCCGGGCCCCACGATGCCGGTGGCCCCGGGCTTGATGCCCACGACCTGCCCGTTCTTCGCGGTGGGCACGACGATGAGGCCGGGCGCCGCGACGGGTGATGCCACAAATCGCAGATACTTGTTGTACTTGTCCTTGGGGTTCAGGTCGACCACGCGCCAGATCTCATGGCCGTCCTTGAGGTCGTGGGCCACGGCGTGGTCGTTGCCGTGGGTGACGAGGTAGGCCTTGCCGCCGTCCTGCCAAAGCACGGGCGAGGCGTAGGAATGGGGGTTCTCGTCGGTGCCCTCGCTGGGCCGGGTCACCTTCCAGGCTTCCTTTCCGGTGGCGGCGTCGAGGGCGATCACCAGCTGGGCGCCCGTGTGCAGCAGCTGGACAAACAGCTTTCCGTCGTGCAGCACAGGCGTCGAGTGCATGCCGAACTGGATGTTGAACTTGCCGTATTTCTCCTGGAGGTTCACGGCCCAGGCCTTGGTTCCGTCGACCGCGTGGCAAGCCAGGTCGCCCGAGGCGACGAAGGCCCACACATGCTTGCCGTCGGTCACCGCGGAGGCCGAGGCCCAGTTCCCCTCGTCGGTGCGGGCCGGAACATTGCCGGCTCCCAGCTTGGCGCGCCACTTCTCCTTGCCCTTGGTGTCGTAGGCCAGGAGCACGAGGTCCTTCTCCACGACGCAGGTGAGGAAGATCGAGTCGCCCCACACCACGGGAGTGGAGCAACCCATGCCCGGAAGGGGCGCCTTCCACAGAAGGTTCTGGGTTTCGCCCCAGGTGGTGGGCAGGCCCTTCTCGGGTGAGTGGCCATCGCCCAGGGGACCTCGCCATGTGGGCCAAGGGCCCGCCAAGGCGCCTGCCGCCACGCATCCCGCCAACGCCAGGCTCATCCATCCTCGCATCGTCATCATCCTCGTCCGGTTTTCATGAATCTCCGATCGCACGAGTCTAACGGGTCGGATTGCCCCCGGCCAGCGCTTCCCGCCAGCCAAGGTTCATGAAATCTTCCAACACGGGAGCCCGAACATCGGGTTGAATGGTGCCATCGATCCGACACCGGGAGGAGCCAACCATGAGATCCCTGATTTGTTCCCTTGCCGTGGCGCTGTCAGTCGCGGTTGCCCACGCGCAAATGGCACCGAACTTCCCCGGCCCCAAGCCCGACGGCTCGGTCCAGCTACCCAACCAGTGGCGCCTCATGCCCGCCGGCAGGCACACCGCCCTGGGTGATTATCCCGTGCAGGCGCTGGTGCATCCGAAGGGCCCGTTCGTCGCCGCCCTTCATTGCGGTTACGGCAAGCATGAGGTGATCGTGCTCAAGGTGGAAGGCGACACCACCCAACTGGTGAGCCGGGTCGGCTTCCCGCAGGCCTTCCATGGCATGGCGTTCGACGCCGCCGGCGAGACCCTCTTCGTGAGCGGCGGCGAGTTCGAGATCATCCGCGCCTACCCTTTCAAGGATGGCCAGTTGGGCGCGCCGCGCGAACTCACCGTGGTGGACAAGGCCAACACCTTCATCCCCTCCGGCATCGCCGTCATGCCCGGCGGGAAGTCGCTGGTCGCCGCCGGCGTGCTCGGCCACTCCGTGGCCCAGGTCGACCTCGCCTCGGGCAAGGGATCCAAGCCCATTCCCCTGCCGGAAGGATCGTATCCCTACTGCTGCCTGCCGCTTGACGATGACGAGGTTCTCGTGTCCCTCTGGGGCAAGACGATGGTGGCGCTGGTCGACCTCGACGACGCCAAGGTGAAGGCGGTCTGGGACCTCGGCCTGGCCCATCCCGCCGAAATGGCCCTGTCGAAAGATCGCAAGACCCTTTATGTGGCGTGCGCCAACTCCACCATGGTGGCGGTGGTCGACGCGGAGTCGGGCAAGGTGGCCAAGACGCTCAACTGCGCGCTCCATCCCGGGGCGCCGGTCGGCAACACTCCCGGAAGCCTCACCCTTTCGGCCGACGGCAAGCTGCTGGCCGTGGCCAACGCCGACGCCAGCAACCTGGCCCTGTTCGGGATGGAATCCCCGCGCGACCCCAAGCCGCTGGGCTTCATTCCCACCGGCTGGTATCCAACCTCCGTGCGGTTCCACCACGACGGCAGGCTGCTGGTCACCAACGGCAAGGGAGCCAGCTCGAAGGCCAATCCCAAGGGCCCCAACCCCCTGGCCAAGCGGCAGCCCACCACCGAATACATCGGCGGGCTGTTCCAGGGCACGCTTTCGGTGATCGACGCGCCCACGCCCGAACGCTTGGCTGAGTGGACTCCCAAGGCTTACTCGTGCAGCCCGCTGCGCGCCGACACGGGCGCCATCCAGGCCCGCCCCGAAGGCAACCCCGTTCCCGCGAAAATCGGCGAGAAGTCACCCATCCGCCATTGCGTGTACATCATCAAGGAGAACCGCACCTACGACCAGGTGTTCGGCGACATGGTGCCGGGCAATGGCGACAAGTCGCTCTGCCTGTTCCCTGAAAAGATCACCCCCAACCACCACGCCCTGGCACGCGAATATGTCCAGCTCGACAACTTCTATGTCGATGGCGAGGTTTCCGCGGACGGGCATGAATGGTCGATGGGCGCTTACGCCACCGACTTCGTCGAGAAGGTCTGGCCGCTCGGCTACCGTGGCAGCCCGCTCAAGAAGTTCGGGTTTTATCCGGCCGAGGGCACCAAGGATCCGGTGGCGCGCCCCGCCGGCGGCTACATCTGGGACCGCGCCGCCGAGGCGGGCGTGACCTACCGCAGCTACGGCGAATGGATCGCCGACACCGCTCCCGGCAAGCCGGCCAAGGCCCGCGTCAAGGCGCTCGAGGGGCACTTCGACCCGTTCTTCCCCTCCTACAACCTGTCCGTCACCGATGTGAGGCGCGCCGAACGGTTCCTTGAGGAACTTTCCGGATTTGAGAAGACCGGCAACTTCCCGCAACTCACCATCCTCCGCCTGCCCAACGACCACACGGCCGGCACGGCGCCCGGCAAGCCCACGCCCACGGCGATGGTGGCCGACAACGACCTCGCCCTGGGCATGGTCGTCGAGGGCCTTTCCAAGAGCCGTTTCTGGAAGGAGATGGCCATTTTCGTGCTCGAGGACGACGCCCAGAACGGCCCCGACCATGTCGATGCCCACCGGTCGGTGGCCTTGTGCGTCAGCCCGTTCACGAAGGGGCGCGGGCTCGACTCGACGCTGTACTCCACCAG
>JAGWVO010000570.1 GCA_018970845.1 Planctomycetota bacterium | reverse complement strand
CGCCTTGGTGGCTTTGGTCAAACCGATCTTCAAATTTGTTAGTTTTGGGGCCAAGGCAAACAGCAAGAAGCGCCTTGGCCGTTTCTCCCGTGGATGACGGCAAGACAAGTTCACGAAATCCCGGCGGGGCAGAGGGGGCAAATCTCATCTCAACGAATACGGATTTGCCATCAAGGGATGTTTCAAGAACCTTGACTTCAGCGTCGCGAATGGCAACTTTTTTCCAGTCAATTTGATCAAGTCCCGTTCCCGTGATTTGGATCTTCGTCTTGACACCCCTTGGGCAATGGTCGGGAACAAGCATCCCGATCTTGGGTTTTTGAACCAAGCTCAAGGTTTTGGCGACAGCAAGCGACTGAACCTTGACGAAATGAACATCACCTGCAAAAGAGCCCACCCATGCGTGTTCTCCCGAATTGGAAATCATCAGGCCTGAAGGCGCCGCACCACTTGGAAACTTGGTCTTGGCCGAGAGTTTCAAATCTTGATTTGTCCACTTTTTCAGGTATCCATCCTCACCCAAGGTCAAGATAAAATCGCCATGCGCCGCCAACGAAAGCAAAGCTGAGTCATGGGCGAAACTGGACTTGCGGATCATGAAACCATCGGACTTGGATTCCCAAACACGAAGCAGCTTATCGACGCCGCCGCCTGCCAATAATTTCCCACCCTCTGACCAACCAATGGAGTACATCCAATCCGATGACTCGTTCAATGAGTGGACGCATCGGCCTGATTCAGGGTCCCATATCTTGACAGTCCTGTCGCAAGAACAGGAAGCCAACCAGCGGCCTGACGGATGCCAGGCAAGGTCCCTTATGGCATCACTGTGTTCTTGAATGACTCTTGCCTGCTTGTTGGCCTTCGTATCCCAAAGGAACAGCTTCTTTCCATATCCGGCACCCGCCAACATTCCCGTGGAACCAGGATGGAATTTCAAGGAATAGATTTGATCATCAAGATCACCAAACCGGCTTTTCTTTGAAGATGGACAGCCTTTTTCATCCAAGGAGAAAATATCGAGTTGGGTTTTCGACGAGGGTCTGCCATGGGCGATAGCGAGTTGCCTTGTCCCGCGGTCAACAGCTATCGCGGTCACTGGTCCGCTGACTTGCCGATACTCAAAAATGATTTCACCGGTTTGGCCAGCAAAAACGACAAACCTGTTCGAGCAACCCGCGATGACGACATCAGGTATCACTGATTCCGCCATGCATAGGACAGATCCGATCCCTCCTTGGGCTGCGATTCCCACCATGAGAGCATTGATCAGGATAATCATGGTCTTTCCGGGTTAGTGATTCAGCAGGAACTCGTTGGAGGTGAGCAAGGCCCACAGGCAATCCTCCAAAACCTCCCTTTTCATTCCGGCTTTCGCCCCATTCAAACTGCCGACAAACGATTTCATTTCCATGGTGTTTGGATCGCGGGACAAAGCGGACCGAAACAAAGCTGTCGCCAATTCGGCATCAGCCATTTGGGATTTGATCCACTGATCAATGATGTTGTTCGCCTTGCTGATTTTCTCATTCAAAAGTTGGCCATTCGCGATTTGCAATACTTGCCCGATACCAGTTTCAGAGGACCTTTCACAAGAACAGGACTGCAATCGTTCGGGTCTTCCGAAGACATCAAGGAAGGGAGAGGAAACGGCGGCATCAGGCAATTGAATGGCGCGAATACCCAACGGGTAACCGGCATAGCGGGTGGTTCCATTTCCACCACCGGGAGTGATGCTTTCAAATGCGGTTGGGACTCGAGTTATTTGTGAGTACGCATCGAGCAGGACCTCGGCCTGCAACCGCCTGGGATGATATCTCGAAAAGAAAAGCTCTTCTGTCTCGTTATTTGAGGATGGCCTCGATGACAATTGGTAAGCGGAGGACCTGAGGATGAGCCTCATGATCGCCTTGTTGTCATGGCCAGTCGTTCGGAATTCTTGTGCGAGCCTGGCCAAGATGGGTTCCAGCATGCTCGGGTTTGTCTGCCGCATGTCATCATCCGGTTCAACCAGCCCGCGGGCGAAAAAGTGCCTCCATAACCTGTTCACTTGGGTTCGGGCAAAGAACTGGTTTTCCTTCGCTAAAAGCCAATCGACGAACAGGACACGGCGGTCACTGCCGGCGGCAGTGGAGAGAACCGGTCCGTCCAGGGGCGCTGGCAATACCGGCCTTGCCGTCCTCAG
>JAGWVO010000569.1 GCA_018970845.1 Planctomycetota bacterium | reverse complement strand
AAGAGCAACATCAGGCCAGAAACGATATTGCCGAGGGGCTCCTGCAGGGCTAGACCGATGACGATGGAGCCGACCCCCAACGCGGCCAGGGCCCCTTCGATTTCTTGGCCCCACACTTGCGAATAGATTACGGTAGCACCCACGGCGACGAGGAAGGCCCGGACGAGGTCTCGGAAAAGTGTGGGCACTTTTTCGCGCCAGGTATCGCTGCGGGCGGAGCCGAAGACGAGGTCGTTGACGACACCGAGCAAGGCGTAAAGCAACAGCACCCAGAAGCCGGTCTCGACGATGCGGGCGAGCGTATTTGACTGCGGCAGTTCGATGATGCAGCGGACGAAGAGCAGCAGCGCGAGCGCGGGGACCACGAGGTTTCTGACGGAGCGCAGGGTGCGCGCCAGGGCCCAACCCGCTCGGTGGCAGGCACCGATGCTTTCGCTGAGCAGCAAGAGGATCGCGGGAAAGCCCACCGCCAGAAAAATGGCGGGCCAGAAGTTAGAGATGGTTTGTTGGAAAAACGTGTTCATGACTCGGTCCCTTTTTCAGATCGCGGCATCCTAACTGACGAGCTCCCAAGCATCGATCGTAGGCATGCCTTCGGTCTCGACAGGGTGAGCGGTACCGAAAGTGAATTGGTCGCCCAGGCGATCGCGCACGGCGGAGGTGACATGGATGCCGGTGCGGTGGCCTTGGGAGAGTTTTTTGGCTATGGTAACGGTTTGGCCCCAGAGGTCGTAGAGGAACTTGCGGCGGCCGGTGACTCCGCCGACCACGGGGCCGAAATGGATGCCGATGGAAATGGTCAGGTTGGCTTTGGCGTCGCGGTTGAATGCGTCGACGATGCGATGCAATTGGCAGGCAAACTGGGTGGTGCGGCGCGGGTGGTCCGGTCTGGTGAGGGAAAGCCCGCAAACCGCGAGGTAAGATCCGCCGCTGGTTTTGATTTTTTCGATCCCTAATTCTTCGGCGGCTTCGTCAAAGGCCTCGATGAGATTGCTGAGGGCGGAGAACTCACCGACTTCGCCCTGTGGCGAGCCATACCGCTCCAGGCCGTGGATTTCGGCAAAGAGCACGGAGACATCGGCAAACTCCCGGATGGCTTTGACGTCGCCCGCTTTGCGTTGGGCCACCGCCGACGCTGGGAGAATGCTGTTGAGCAGATCATGGTTCTCGCGGCGCTGTGCTTCTAATTGCTGTGTTTGGGTTTTGATGTTGGCTGACATCTCATTGAACACCATGCCGAGTTCGCCGAATTCATCGCGTGATTTGGCTGGCACCTGGACATCGGTTTCCCCGCCGCCAAGTCGCTTGGCTCCCTCGGCGAGGGCGAGCAGCGGGCGTGTGAGCCAATTGGAAAACATCAGAGCCATGAGAGTGACGACCAAGGCCATGCCGCTGGCCGCGATGAGCACGGAGCGACCCATTTGGCGGATGGGAGCCTCGACTTCGCTGAGATCTTTTTCGGTGATCACGGCCCAGCGCAGCGAATCCAACTCAAGTGGCCCGTAGGCACTCAAGGTTTTTTCGTCGCGATAGTCATTTGCCACCATGATACCCTTTTTTCCGCGTAAGGCCTCAGCCACGCTTTCCGAATTGACGGGCATGGCGCACATGACATTGCCTTGTTTTTCGATGCGCTCGACTACGGCGGTAGGAACGCTGCTTTGATGGAGCATTTTCAAAAAGGCCGCCGGGTTTGAATACATGAAGCGGGAGCGGCTGCGCATGGTTTTATCTGGGCCGACCAAATAGGTCTCGCCGGTTTGGCCCATACCCTCGGCTTCCCAATTAAAATCTCCAGTTAGGATTTTATTGAAATTGTCGACGGGGAATTGCAAGACGAGCACGCCGATCATTTGTGGGCCGTCAAAAATCGGGCTGATAGCGAATCCCATAGGTTTGCCTAAGTTTGGCCGGTAGGGTTCGAAGTCGGCGATTTTGAAATCATCGCGGTCGTTGTTTCCGCGCATCAGGCGCACCTTGGCCGCCATGAGGGTGTTGGCATAGGGGCCGTTCTCCAGATTGGTGGCGAATTCACTGGTTTTCTGATAACTGTAAACGATGTCCAAGGTTTCGGCATCTACGAGCATGAGGTCTTCGAGTCCGAAAATCTTCACCGCTCGCGTGAACGCTTGGTGGTAGGTTTCGTGGGCCTTGGCATAGGGCGATGGATCCGAATCTGATTTTAGTAACT
>JAGWVO010000568.1 GCA_018970845.1 Planctomycetota bacterium | reverse complement strand
CACTTGCCGGATGCTGAAAGAATTCAATTATTCCCTCCCCCCATTTTTGGCAAATTTTTGGGAAAGCTGGGTCTTGGCCATGATCAAGCCCGGGAAAAATGCTCATGGCTTGTTTCAAGGCTTGAAAAGGCCTCCAACATTTCATCCCCTGATGATTTGATCGCGTTGTGCCATGAGGTTGGCCTGGCGCCATCGCTTGCGTGCACTCTTGCCTCGACGCACGCCTCGAACACCATGGGCCGATCGACGCAAGGAATCATGGTGGCGTCAGTTGTTAAAGGTTACTGCCAGGCAATTTTCCATGGTGATGAATCTGACTTGTCAAGTTTCCTGACTTATGGGTTTGCGGAAATCGCATTTCATGTCCGGCCATCGAGAGCCGATTTGGTGTTGGCTCTTTTTCGTGCCGTTATGGAAATTGCCAAAAAGGCGAAGGTTCCCATTATCATCGCATTCGACCAACTTGAGGACTTGCTCCTTGCCCGCAGGGGTGAGGATTCATTTCGGGTGGCCGAGTCATTTTTCGCCGGAATTGTCCAAGCATTGCATCAAATACCGGGATTGGGCTTTTTGTTATTCGCTGAGCGGGGATTATGGAATAGGTTCATACCATCTCTTGATGGATACATGAGGGACAGGCTTACGAATCCCGTTCACCTGCCGGGAATGGGAACTCTACAATCCATTCGATTGGATCCACCTCACCCAACTCTTGTGAGGATGGTGGTTGAGGCCAGGCTGAAAACGATACATTCGTCCCACCCGTGCTTTTCCTCGCTGCCACCTGTATTTCCTTTGGAGGCGACGCAAGTTGAACGGGTAGCCAAGACAGAATCAACCCTTCGGGACATGCTTCAACAATACAGGGCCATTTTTGACTCAGTCGTCTACGGGGCGCCAGAACCTGAAATACCGGTTTCGATTGACCTAAAACCCCAAGAATCCCCGATTTCAGTCAACAGGCTGCAGAATCATTTTGAATCCCAAGAAGATTCGCCTGACTCAAATAAAGGATATTTATTAAAATCCGTTGTGGAAATTTCAGTGAATTCTGCTCCTTCCTCCAATATTGAGCCAGCCAAAAAAAATCCAAGGCTCGAGGCAAACTTGGCGGACATTTGGGAAATCGAGTTGGCATCCGCTAAGAGACAACTTTCCCCCGAAGGCTCATTATGCGGGGCAACCAGAGAAATTCATAACGGCTTGGGATTCCTACTCAGATTAGCCAATGAGCATGGAATACGAGTTGGACCATGGAGACTTCAGCATGTAGTGGAGTCATTCGATTTCGGAGACCATCCAGTTTATGGGGTCGTGAGCCTTGGTCATTGGTCCAGTCAATCAGGAACGCCATGGAAAGTGGGAGTCGGACTGTTTCTTGGTAAAGGCCAAGGGAAGTTCAAGGATTTGTCAGTCAAATTGTCATGTCTGGACTTTGATCCACCATTAATCGACCACCTGATTCTTCTTCGGAGTGAAGATGACTTGGTTTTAAGCGGAAAAAGTCGTCAGATTTGGCAGGAAACCGAACGACGAGGAAAGCATGCTCGGATTGAATCCATGACACTTGACACCTTCTCCCTCCTTTACGCGCTTCCTCGAATTCATTCAACAGCCATAGAAAATCATCAACCTGAGGAGGTTCGCCAATATTTATCCGCGATGATTCAGGAGAAAGCAGAGTCGATCATGAGGCAAGTATGCATGCCAGCTCAAGACATTTAGGCCAAAGGTCTCAATAGATGCGGATTTCGAAAAAGCATAGTGAAAATTCAATCAACCCAATTGAAGATTCATGGTCTTGGTGGCACGAATTGGTTAATTATGAAAGGCGTCCAGCCAGTCTTGAAGAGTTGAAACTGCAAAGAATCACTGAAATTCTCAATGCCGTAGGAAATCCACACCATCTATTGAAGTGTCTGCATGTTGCAGGAACAAAAGGAAAAGGCTCAGTCTGTGCTTATGTGGACTCCATCTTGCGAAAAGCAGGTTATTCAGTGGGATTGTTCACATCGCCACATCTTGTGGAAATCAATGAAAGATTTGCAGTAAACGGACAACCAATCTCAACAGCGGAATTGAAGGAACGAGTTCTGGAAATTCGTTCTGCAAGTGCGAAAATTTCTTGCGAGCCACCGACATTTTTTGAGGTAGCCACATGCGTTGCATTCAAGCATTTTAAGGACTTATCCC
>JAGWVO010000567.1 GCA_018970845.1 Planctomycetota bacterium | reverse complement strand
GACCTCAGTGGCGACCGCGGTTCTTGCGACTGGAATGGTCCTCTATTTTTATCTCCGGGCCGGTCTAAGACATAAATCGCTTTGGCATTTCTCGCTGATTGCTTGCCTGGCTTTGGCGATCGTGGCCAACCTCGGACTGTTCCTTGCCTGGAAAGATCATTGGTGGATTCAGGCCACGTTGGTTGATGAATCAGCCTTTGGGCCCGGAAACGCTTTTTTCAGGGTGCTGGAGGATTCCAGGTGGGGTGGGAGAAGCGGACTTGCAGCCGCGGGAGTCATCGTGGCCTCCGGACTTGTCGGAAGCCAATGGCTGGTTTGGACCGGTCGGAGGCTTTCCGGCAGGATGATCGCCACGGCCATCGCACTTTTGTTGTTGCTTTTCACACTTGGGAAATCAGCGCATATCTTGGCGCCTCTTGACACGGTTGCCAATCCCGCCGCGATCATGCTTGTGAGTTGCATGGGCACCGGGTCCATGTTCGCGGTTGGCGGTTTTCCAAGAAACAAGTGGATCGGGCCGGAATACTTTCGGAACATTCCGGGAAGGCTCCTACCGGCTTTCCTAGCCATGATTTCATTGGCAACCCTATCCATCGGAGATAACAATTTCCTGTCGTCAGTCTGTTCCAATTGGCTGGGTGGATCTGACCATTTGGTGTCGAGGCCACCGTTTTCAAAAACCCTGTGCGATAAGCTCCTTGAGTATCCAGACCATCAAGGCAGGATCCTTTGGGAAGACATTCCAGGGGATGTGGGGAATGGATGGGCGGTATTGCTCCCTTCCTCGACCCAAAAGCCAATGATTGGTGGTTTGTCCCCTGTCGCCCACATTGAGCACATGCAGGCTTCCTTGCGCGACGGAAGGCTCGCTGGAAGGAGTGTACTGGATTGGACAGATTCGGAACTTGGCGCATTCATCAAGGCTTACCGAATTTCGTTTGTTGTCGCGCGCAATAGCGATTCGATTGGTCGCTGGAGCCGATTCGCTGATTCGGAAATCATTTTGAAGGATTTAAACCTTCAAAATGGACAAGGCTGGGTGGTTTTCAAGTTGGCTGAGCAACCGGGAATCGCGGTGGTCGGTCAAGCCCGCATTGTTCATCTGGGTTCCGACAAGATCACCTTGGCCGATGTTTTCCCGGAAAACGGAAGCGTTGTCCTGAGCCTGCATTACCAGCGTGGAATGAAGGTTCGGCCGGGAAGGGCCCGCATCGAGAGGGAACTGGATTCCCACGATCCCATACCGTTGATTCGCCTCAGGCTTGATGAGCCGGTTTCACGCCTTGAGCTTGAGTGGGAAGACCGTTAGTCAGGTGAGTTCATGAACAATATCTTGTTGGCGCTGACTGTTGTCTCCATGGTTTCCAGCCAGGCAGTTGACTGGCCGGGAATGCTTGGGCCCCGCGGAGACCTCAAAAGCAGGGATGAGATTGAAATTGACATTCGATTGTCCGGTCCAAAAGTTTCGTGGAAGGCTTCCGTTGGTTCTGGTTTTTCAGGGCCAGTTGTGAGTGACGGGAAGGTTTACATCCATCATCGAATGGGTCCCCGTGAAGTCATCGATGCCTATTGGCTCAAGACTGGTGAGAAGGCTTGGTCGTCTGGTTGGGATGCCAATTATTCAGACGACTACGGAAAAGGTGATGGACCGCGGGCCACCCCACTTGTTTCGGGGAATTTGATGTTCGTCCATTCGCCGGACGGAGTTCTTCGCGCCTTGGACAAGGAGTCTGGAACAGTTCGATGGAAATCGGATTTGTCCAAAACCTTGGAATCGAAAAAGCCTTTTTTTGGGTTCGGTGCCTCACCAGCGGTGGTGGGTGGGATGTTGATTCTCAACGCCGGAGGGCCGGAAGCGGGAGTTGTCGGAATTATTCCTGCCACGGGGCAGGTGGCATGGAAACGAACGGCTCATCCCGCCAGCTACTCCACAGCCATAGATATTGGCGGTGGGGGCGCCGCCGTTTTCACCAGAAACGGGGTCGTTTTGATTGATGCGAGTGATGGGAACATTCTATTCGATCGAAGGTGGCGCTCACGCATGGAGGCATCAGTCAATGCCGCAAGCCCCGTTTTTTTTGACAATCGTGTCATCGTGACTTCCAGCTATGGGACAGGGTGCCTGTGCCTCAAGCGGGATGGTGGCAAGTGGACTGATTCGTGGAGCGGCGACGACATTTTGTCCTGTCATTTCTCCACACCA
>JAGWVO010000566.1 GCA_018970845.1 Planctomycetota bacterium | reverse complement strand
CCCGGGCGCCACGACTCGAACCAGGGTTCCTCTCCCTCGACATCGAACCGCCGTCCGAGGTCGGGGAGGATTCCGGTGTCCTCCCGCTTCCTTGAGATGACAACCCAATTCGTTCCGTACTTGTCGATCCGGTCGATCCCGTAACCTCCCTGGATCAGCATGGACCATCCCATGCTTTCCGCCAGGTTGGCGAGGACGGGTTCAAAGTTCAGGTACCTGTTGGCGATGTTCACCACCACCATGCCGTCGTCCTCGAGCTTGTTGAAATAGCTCTGGAAGGCTTCCCTTGTGAGCAGGTGGACCGGCACCGAGTCGGAGGCGAAGGCGTCCATGAACAGGATGTCGAACTTTCCATCGGCGGCGTCATGCCGTTCGATCAGCTTGCGTCCGTCGCCGAGTTTCACCTCGACCTTGGCGCCGCGCCTTTCGGCGTCGCGTAGGAAGGTGAAATAACGCTCCTGGGGATCGCGATAGGCCGTGGTGACGACTTCCGGGTCGATCTCAAAAAGGGTGAGGGTCCAGTCCTTCTCGGCGTAGGCGGCAAGCGTTCCTGTTCCCACGCCGAGCACGGCCACCCGTTGCGGCCTGCCCGACCTTCGCTGCCGCTCCTTGGCCGACTCGAACAACTGGCCGATGGCGCCCGCCTTGTGGAAGTAGGTGACGGTTTCACGGCGCATGTGCTCGGGAGCGTAAACCTGCATTCCATGGTTGGTGGTTCCGTGGAGCATCTTGTGGTAGGTCCATGATTCATGGATCTCGGTTTCGGCGAGCGGAAACCAGAAGGTGACCGGATGGGACGATTCCTGGATCGTGAAGGAACCGAAAAAGTTGCGCTTCTCAAGCAGGTGACGGTCGCTCAGGTTGTTGTCGATCAGGGAGTGCACCCAGGCGCAGAGGGCGTTCTTTTCCCGCGGCATCCAGGCGGACGCCCATTCCCTGGCGTTCTCGACGGGAACGAACCCGGCGGCCAGGAGCAGCAGGCCGACCCCCGCGCCGGTCGCGGCCACGGCCGTTTGGGTGAGGCCCCTCAACCACGACATTCCCTTCGAGACATCGAATCCCGGGATCATGAGGCATGCCATTGCCGCCACCAGTGGATATTCCACGACCCGGTTGAACGCCAGCGGGGCGACCATGGTGTTGAAGATGCCGCCAAGCACGCCGCCGAAAGACATGGCCAGGTAGAAGGATGTGAGGTGGCTGGGGGAGGGCCTGTCC
Organism: Planctomycetota bacterium; assembly: GCA_018970845.1. Lineage (GTDB taxonomy): Bacteria > Planctomycetota > Planctomycetia > Gemmatales > Gemmataceae > REEB421. The sequence goes on along the minus strand of JAGWVO010000566.1, from coordinate 993 downwards.
CGCGCGAGTTCCCCATGGCAGACCATGGAGACGGAAAGCAGCAGGGCCAGATGCCACAGGATCGCCTGCTGCTCGGGGATGTCGATGGTGCGCTTGATCCCCGGCAGCGCGGTGACCAGAAGAAGGGACAAGGGCAGCAGGAGCACCCAGAAGATATGCTGCCGGTTCGGCGAGCCGCCGAAGATCCCGGCGAGCATGGGAACGCCAAGCAGCAGGATCAGGTCGATGGCCTTGAGCTGGATGCCCGAATGACCCGCCTTAAGGATGGATTCAAGGTTGCCGGAGCGGAACACCTCGTCAATGGCGCCGGACTGGAACAGCAGGACACCCAAGGGCAGCAGAAGTGATGCTCCAAGGTAGATCCAACCGGGAATCCTCGAAAAGACCAGGATGAAGCTGAGAAGGTAAAGGGCCAATGGAAGAATCCAAAGAAGCGGGATCGGAGCGATGTCAGTGGTCAGGTGGGTGGTGCAGCCGATCATGAGGCTGCTGGGAATGAAAGCCAGGGCAACCCAACCCATGACGGTCGCCCATCCGGGTGCCTTGTCTTGCGGGGCGGGCCCTTCGCCGGATTCGAGAGTCGCGCGGTTGGTTGACGCGAGCCATCCGCAGGCGCCCACGAGCAGGCCGTAGATGATGAACCCGAATGTCCACGCCAAGGCCTGCTGGCCGATGCTCAGGGCGGGTTCGATGAGGAACGGATAGGCAAGCAGCGTGGACATGCTGCCAAGGTTGCTGGCGGCATAGAGAAAATAAGGATCCCGCGCGGATGGGTGGCTTGTTCCGGCGAACCAGCGCTGAAGCAGCGGGGCCGTGGTGCTGACGACGAAGAAGGGCAATCCGGTGGTGATGAGCAGGACCGAGAGAAGCCACGGTATCGGATTCGATTCGGTCGGCGTGGGAAGCACCGACCTGGCCAAGGCGTCAACCCTGAACCCGAAGATGGCAAGCGGAATCAGGGCCAGAAGGAGTATGGCGCCTTGAACGATGAGC
>JAGWVO010000565.1 GCA_018970845.1 Planctomycetota bacterium | reverse complement strand
CAAGAAGCCGGGCACGGTCGGTAGGTGCCAAACCATCGCGAGCTACGGATTTTTCCAGGGACTCGAACTCGGCCGCGCCTCCATGGCGTGAAACATGCCGGACGATCTCCGGCCGCGCCGCGGGCAATGCCTTGTCCAATTGTCCCGATAGAAATCCAGAAGCTTTTTTGTCCGGAATTCCCAACGCCGCCGACACCAGCAAGGCGCGATGCGCCTCGACGAGAGCGCTTTCTGGCTCGACACCGCCGGACGCCAGGCGATTTCGCAGCGCCACGAGAATGGAATGCCTCAGGTGCTGGTCATTCGCATCGGCCTTCGAATGGGCTTCAGCCAAGGCCGTCACCAAGCCTGTCCCGCCCGAGGCACTCGCAGCCTCGGCGGCGGCCCTGCGCACTTGCGGATCGGGATCCTTCAATCCCAGAACCAACATGCGATCGGTATTCTGGCGACCGGCTCGAATGGCCAGTGACATCCCATGAATCCGGCAATGCGCTTCAGGCGCGGATGCGAGTTCGGCAACTTTCGATTCATCCAGCGATCCCAACCGCTCGAGCGCCCAGGCGATGTTGACCTTCTCGGGCCATCCGGCCTTGGACCAAGCCGACTTGAGGGCCGATACCGGACCGGCGCCGCGACCGGCCAACTGGTTCAGGGACAATGTCGCCACGGTGGGGTTGCGGTCCCCCAACCCGGCGATCAATGCGTTGGAGTCGGCTCCCGCCCCCAGGTCCGGGAAAACAGCGGGAAGGCCCTTGGGGGCGACACGCCAAATCCTGCCGCGATGGCGGTCACGCCCGGGATGGCTCAACGGCACCTCGTAATGCCCGATGATCCTGTTGTAAAAATCGGCGACATAAAGGGCCCCGTCCGGGCCCAACTTGAGATCGACCGGCCTGAACCAGAGGTCCTCCGATGCGATCAGGTCGGGCGTTTCAACGGCCTTGGGAGACGAACCGGACCAGCGGATGTCATCTCGATTGACGCGACTGGTGACGACATTACCGATGAGCAGTTGCTCGTTATCGGCAGGCGCCCAGAACCCTTTGGGAATCCAGCAACAGCCGGCGATGCCGGTGGAGCCATGGTCGTGGGGACACATCTCAGGGCCGAAACCAAGTCCGTCATGCGGCTTGGCAAAGCTCGGATAACAAGCCCCGCGGATAAGGCTGTAAAGCGGCCGGCTGTGGCAATCGGCCGTGAATAGCCGGCCGGCGTCATCCCGGGCCATCCCGAACGGATTCACCTGTCCCCGCGTCCAAAGCTCCAAACCCGTGCCATCGGGCAGGAATCGGTAAGTATGCCCCGACTGCATGGCAAGAACGCGACCGGCGCGATCTCGAACCTTGCTGTCATTCGCGAAGCCGTGGGTCGCATGAATCCCGCCATCATGAGCCCAGGTGAATGAATTGGTCATTCCGTGGGTGTCGGCGCTGCCAAAACCCTCAAGCAGAGTCTCGCGCCTCTCGGCCACACCGTCGCCGTCGGCATCCTCCAGGAGAAGAACCTGGTTGATGTGATAGACAATGCAGCGGGTGGTTTTTCCCGAAGGAAGTGGCAAGACGCCGATGGGGATATTGAGACCGTCGGCAAAGGTGGAAACCTTTCGGGCGCGCCCGGTGACCGGATCAAAATCCGACAACACCCGCAGCGTGTCACGCGGCTTGGCTCCCGGCTTGGCCGGATAGGGATACTCAAGGGTGTCGGTCACCCACAACCGGCCGCGGTCGTCCCATGCCAGGTTCATCGGCTTGGCGATATCGGGTTCGGCCACCACCAACTTGGCTTCAAACCCGGCGGGCAGCCGGAATCCGGCCGCCTCACGACCCGGGTCAAGGGCCTCGGTGGGTGCCACCAGGGGCGGGGGGGCCAGAAACGCCAGAAAAACCAACCCGTGAACCATGGGAAGTCCATCCGCAAGGGCCAAAGATTCAACTCACTCAGCTTGCCCCACTTCACGCATCAACTCAAGGCCGCGTTATGGCCCAGCGCTGATACCATGATCTCATGATTTCCCAGCGCATCCTTTTCGTCACGGGCAGGCTGGCCGAGCCCCTGCTTCGACGGGTTGTTGGCGACCTCGCCGCGGATGCGGGGTTTCAGGCGCGGATCGAGGTGCTTCCCATCAGCGTTGTCGCCTTGGCCACCGTCGACTGGATCAGGAGGCACATGCCAAGCCCGCGTGAAGTCGATAGGGTGATCGTTCCGGGACTT
>JAGWVO010000564.1 GCA_018970845.1 Planctomycetota bacterium | reverse complement strand
GCCGTGCTGGCCGCCGCCGACGCCGCGGATGCCTGCCGCGCGCGCGGCGAGGCCGTCGGCCTTCTGGCCGGACTGCCCGTCGCCATCAAGGACAACCTTTGCCAGCGGGGCGTGCCCACGACCTGCGCCAGCAAGATGCTCGCCAACTTCAAGCCCCCCTACACGGCCCATGTGGTGGAGCGGGTGATCGCCGGTGGAGGTGTGCCGTTCGGCAAGACCAACCTCGACGAATTCGCCATGGGCTCGTCCACCGAGAACAGCGCCTTCAAGGCCACGCGCAATCCGTGGGATCATGCGCGCATCCCGGGCGGTTCGAGCGGCGGTTCGGCCGCCGCGGTCGCCGGCTGCCTCGCGCCACTGTCGCTGGGCTCCGACACCGGCGGTTCCATCCGCCAGCCCGCCAGCCTGTGCGGCATCGTGGGCCTGAAACCGTCCTATGGCCGGGTCAGCCGCTACGGACTCGTGGCATTCGCCAGTTCGCTCGACCAGGTGGGTCCGTTCGCCCACGATGTCACCGGCGCGGCCATGCTGCTGCAGGTGGTGGCGGGGCACGATCGCCGCGACAGCACCTCGGTGGACCTGCCGGTTCCCGATTACCTCGCCACGCTCGACCAGCCGCTGGCCGGCCTGCGCGTGGGCGTGGCGCGCGAGTTCTTCGGCCCGGGCCTCGACCCCGAGGTGGAGAAGGCCGTGCGCGGCGCGCTCGACGCGTACAAGTCGCTGGGCGCGACCATCGTGGAGGTCGGCCTGCCGACGAGCCCCCACGCCGTGGCCACCTATTATCTCGTGGCCACCGCCGAGGCCTCGAGCAACCTGGCCCGTTACGACGGCGTGCACTACGGCCACCGCACCGCCGAAAAGACCAACCTGATCGACCTGTACTGCAAGAGCCGTGGCGAGGCGTTCGGCGCCGAGGTCAAGCGCCGGATCATGCTCGGCACCTACGCGCTTTCAAGCGGCTACATCGACGCCTACTACACCAAGGCCCTCAAGGCCCGCAGGCTCATCCTCGAGGATTTCAACAAGGTCTTCGCCCAGTGCGATGTCCTTGCCGGCCCCACTTCCCCCACCGCGGCATTCAAGCTGGGCGAGAAGTCGAGCGACCCGCTCTCGATGTACCTGAGCGACATCTACACGATCTCATGCAACCTCGCGGGCATCGCCGGCATCAGCATCCCGTGCGGCTTCACCGCCTCGGGCCTGCCGATCGGCCTGCAGCTTCAGGCGCCCGCCATGGCCGAGGAGACGCTGCTGCGCGCCGCCCGCATGCACGAGAAGGCCACCGACTGGCACACCCGCCGCCCCGCCGGCGCCTGACCCCCTCGCATTCCACCCCGTTCCGGCTCCACCGAGGTCTCCTTCCATGCCGTTTCCGCTTCTTTCCATGGTGCTCGCCGCCGCGTGCATGGCCGCCGAGCCCGCCCCGAGGACTACCCCCGTGCTCCGCCACATCGTGCTCTACAAGTTCAAGGACACCACCACCCCGGCGCAAATCGACGAGGTTTCCGCCGCGTTCAAGGCGCTGCCGGGCAAGATTCCGGGCATCGTGGGCTTCGAGGCCGGCACGAATGTCAGCCCCGAGGGCAAGAGCGAGGGGTTCACGCACGCCTTCGTGGTGTCGTTCGCCACGGAGAAGGACCGCGACGCCTACATCGTTCACCCGGCGCACCAGGACTTCGTGAAGATCGTCAAGGATCGCCGGGAGAAGGTGATCGTGGTTGATTTCTGGGTGAAGTGACCCGGATTCACCTGACGCTGGCGAGCGCGCCGGCCCGGCCCGCCGCCTTGCCGCGCACCCAGGCCTCCAGCCGCCTGAAATCCGCCCCGTCGGCCTTGCCCCAGGCCTTGGCCGCCAAGGCCTTGTACCGGGCGGCCTGGGAAGCCTGGTTCTCCATCTCGCACAGGGCCTGCAGTCCCAGCGCGGCGGTCGCGCTCGCCGGGTCGTGCGCCAGCGCCTCGAGGAACGCCTCGCGCGCCACGGCGCGGTCGCCCACCCGCAGGGCGCCCAGGCCCCACGATTCCATGTGATGCGCCCCGTTGCCCCAGGCGTGGGCCTGGTGGTCGTCCTTGGTGCGGTCGACGCAGCGCTTGAGGAGGTCGAGGCCCGTGCGGGCGTCACCCTCCTCGCACGCCAAGAGGCCCATGAGCTCGAACATCCGCAGTTCGTTGGCCTTGTCGTTCTTGCCCGCCTGCCGGGCCTGCCTCAGCACAT
>JAGWVO010000563.1 GCA_018970845.1 Planctomycetota bacterium | reverse complement strand
CACCTGGGCAAATATTATCCACCCGCGCCGGGCGGCATCGAGGCTCATGTTCGAACCTTGGCCCGGGCGCAAGCCGGTCGAGGGCACCAGGTTTCGGTGCTGTGCGTGCAGCACGCCGATGGACGAGGTCGTCCGGTGGGGTCGCGACCTCTGGCTGTCACCCGGTCGAGCACCGATGACGACGGCCCCGTGGTGGTGCGCCGTCTGGGCCGTGTGGCCCACCTGGCCCGCCTCGACATCGCCCCCGGCCTGCGCGGCGAACTGGCCCGACGGTTTCGTTCCACCGACATCGTGCATTTGCATACTCCCAATCCGCTGATGCTTCTGGCCTGCGCCAGCTTGCCAATGGGTCCCGACCTTGTGATCACCCATCATTCCGATGCCGTCAGGCAGAAGCGACTTGCCGCGCTGCTGTCTCCCTTTGAGGATCGGGTGTATTCCCGCGCCCGGGTGGTTTTCAGCGACAGCCCCGGATATGCCGATGGGTCGCCCCGCCTGGAAGCCCATTCCCGCAAGGTTTCGGTGTTGCCGCTTGGCATTGATCTGGAGCCTTACCTGAAGCCGTCCAACGGGGTGCTCAGCCAGGCGGAATCCATCCGCCAAGGCCATCCCGGCCCCCTATGGCTGATGGTGGGACGGTTGGTCTACTACAAGGGACATTCCGTGGCGCTCGAGGCGCTTGCCAGGGTGCCCGGCACCTTGCTCGTGATTGGCACCGGCCCGCTTGATGTCGAGTTGCGCCTTGCCGCGCGGACGCTGGGCGTGGCGGACCGGGTGAGTTGGATGGGTCATCAACCCGACCATGTCGTGGCGGCGGCGTATCGCGCGGCCACGGCGCTGTGGTTCCCCAGCGTGGCGCGCAGCGAGGGGTTCGGATTGGCCCAGGTGGAAGCCATGGCCAGCGGGTGCCCGGTCATCAACACGGCCATTCCGGGAAGCGGCGTGCCGTGGGTATCGCTCCATGGCGTTTCGGGGTTGACCGTTCCCATGCAAGATCCGTTGGCGCTTGCCGAAGCGGCGAGCTGCATTTCCGAAAACGCAGCAATCCGAGCCGGCTTGGCGGAGGGTGCGAAGGCTCGCGCCATATCGGAATTCGACCATCATCTCATGGCCAGCAGGTGGGACTTGGCGGTGGGCGCTTGAGTCCGTTCCTGCGCCAGTTCACACCGCAGGTGCTGTTGCCCCGATTGCAGCAGGTGCTGTTCGGCACTGGTTCGGGCCGGGTTCTGCATTTGGGCGTGGGGAACATGTATGGTGGCATCGAGACCACGCTAGTCACCATCGCTCGCAACCGGCACCTGATGCCGAATGTGGATTTTCACGCCGCGGTATTCTTCGAGGGCCGGCTGCGCCAATCCCTCGAGGAAACGGGTCTTTCGGTTCCGGTTTTGGGCGCGATGCGATACCGCGACCCGTTCAGTGTCATGCGCGCCCGGCGCAACCTGCGAGACCTGTTGGATCGGCTTAAACCCGATGTGGTGATGAGTCATAGCTGCTGGACCCAAGGGCTGGTGGGGCCCACTCTTAAGCGAAGGCGGGTTCGCCTGGCCGCGTGGATGCACAATCCACCCTCGGGCTCATGGATTGAATGGTTCGCCGCCCTGGCGCAACCGGATCTCGTGGTTGTCAACAGTTTTCATACGGCAACCCACATGGGCCGACTCTTCAAAGGTGTTCCCATCAGCGTGATCTATCCCGTTTGCGCGACACCGGATCAACCAGATGCTGAAAAGAATAAAAGCATGGTCCGTGCTTCCCTGGGCTGTCCACCTTCCCGCAAGGTGGTGCTGATCACGGCGCGGTTTGATCCTTACAAGGGCCATGCCGTGCTGCTCGATTCGCTGGCCCGCCTGCGGGAACCCGACTGGGAATGCTGGATTGCCGGTGGTGCCACGGTGCCTTCCGAACAAAAGGTTCGCGATGCGCTCGAGGCCCAAGCCGGCCGGTTGGGCATTGCCGGGCGGATTCGGTGGTTGGGCCACCGCTCCGATGTGCTGGCCCTGTGCGCCGCGGCGGATGTGTTCTGTCAGCCGAATGTGGCGCCCGAGCCGTTCGGCCATGTGTTTGTCGAGGCGCAGGCGATGGGTTGTCCGGTGGTGACCACCGCCATGGGCGGCGCGCTTGAGAATGTGGAAACCGGCGGCGTCAACCGCCTGGTCCCCCGGCCCGACGCCGCGCTGGTGGCCGAGGCGATGGATCAGGTGCTGGCGGAGA
>JAGWVO010000562.1 GCA_018970845.1 Planctomycetota bacterium | reverse complement strand
TCGACTTCGTCGGTTCTCGAAAGATCAAATTCGTATCCTTCATCGAGGCGAACCGGAACCATGCAGTCCTGCGGGGTCAGCAATCGGCTGGAATGAAGCAAGGTTGCCAGCCGTCTCTGCGCGATCCGTGAAGTTTTTTCAATTTCTGAAACAAATATTCCCGACTTGGATTTGTCCGTCTTGGCTTGGGTGAGGTCGAGTTCGTGCGCCTGTCCATGAACTATCTTGCGCGAAACCTGCTCTTCAACCCGTGATGCCAGCTTGGAGGCCAGGGACGCCGTGATCGCGGCATGCCTCAATCGCCTGGCCTCGAAGTAACTCTGCGCCGCGAGTTCGACCTGTGACCGGCGAACAAGATCCTCCATGACTCGCTTGGCCCGAATGCCCTCATTGGCGATGGGAAGGGCCGTGATCTGTCCGGAAGGATCGAGTGGGAAGAACATGTTGGCCCGGCTCAACTCGGCATGGATCAGTCCTTCACCGAAGAAGGGAGTTCCGCCGGTGACATCCGGGAAAATGCTGGCACTGGAAGACCTTCCAGCGATATTGCTGAGTCCCACCACGAGTTGCGGAAGGCTCGAAAGGGGGACAAAGTGCTTGAGCGCCTCGAAGCGCGCCACGGTGGCCGTTCGCGTGGCGACCGAAGCCTGCACAACGCGCACGTTCTCGAGGCTCCTCGCCATGGCGGATTCAAGATTGATGGCGCTCGCGACCTGCCCCTCTGGCGCTTGCGCGCACAAGGCGAAACAAACAACCAGCATCCCTTGCGCCGCCATGTCACCAATCCCTGTCCGTGACGCGGATTTCCCTGGCCGTGTCGATCAGCACCTTGCAGGACATTCCTGGCCTCAACCTCGAACCCGGATTCTCCTTTTCTGAAAAGCGAAGCCTGACGGGAAGGCGCTGGACAATCCTTGTGAAGTTGCCGGTGGCGTTGTCTGGGGGGAACAAGGAAAAAGCCGATCCTGTTCCACCCGAGAAACTTTCCACCCAGCAGGTGAAAACCTTGTCGGGGATGGCATCGACCGTGACCGCCACGGGCTGCCCCAACCGGGTGGTTGCCGCTTGGTCTTCCCTGAGGTTCGCGACCACCCAGATGTTGTCGAAATCCAGAGGGGTGATGCTCAGGCAAGGGGTGCCTGAAGCCAAGGTTTGTCCCAGTTGGGCCGTTCGCTTGCTGACAATCCCTCCGATGGGAGCCCGCAACAACGTGTTGGCTAGCCGAAGCCGCGCTTGCGCCAAACGCGCGGCCGCAAGTTCCGCCTTGCGGCGCAGGGCCGCATGGGATGATTCGGCGATATCTGGTTGCAGGAGCGCCGCCCTTGACCTTTCAACCTTGGCATCGGCCTCCAAAAGGGCATTGAGCGCCTGCCTGGATTTCGCCTCCGACTGCCTCACTTCAAGTTCACTAGCGATAACGAGCGCTTCCAGAGAACTGATCCGGCTTTTCAAGCTGTTCAGGCGCGCGACGGATTCCTTCCAGGCGGCGTCCTTGTTGTCACTATCCTGATGCGGGATATCCCCGGAGTTTGCGAGGCTCCTGAACCTTTCGGCATATTCACGGGCATTCAACTCCAAGGCGACCAACCCCGATTCCTCCGAGCGGGCCGCTTGCAAGGTATCCTTTTCCTTTTGGTGCAACTCCTTTCTTGCCTTGGCCGCGAACTCGCTGGCCTCCGCCGCTTCTTTCAGGGCTTTCCGTTCCTCAAGAGCGCCGTCGTGCGCCGCCTTGCGGTCGAGCGTTGTCAGCCTCACATTGATGCCCGCGGCTTCCGCTTCCTTCGCAACTTGGAGATAGTCCGCCCGCGCCTCCTCAACCGCGATCTGGAACGGCACGGGATCAATTTGCAAAAGGGGATCCCCCGCCTTAACCATCATGTTGTCATCGGCGAAAAGTGTCACAACGGACCCGCCAACTTCAGGCGAGACCGGCGTGACATTTCCAACGATGTAGGCGTTTTCCGTTGAAACACCCTTTTGAAGGAACCACCGCACCCCCAAGGCCAAGGCGGCGGCGCCGAAAATCACCAACCCGGCAAGGCGCCACCATTCCATCGACTTGGGCTTATGGGATTCAGATGCGGACATGAACAAGCCCAGTCCGAGTGAGGATCGTCACTCATTATTCGGCAAACTTTGCGGATCATGATGAATGAATCAGTTTTACGGGCGGAGAATGCCGACGGGCCGGCCTGGTTCTCCGGGAAATTAACTCT
>JAGWVO010000561.1 GCA_018970845.1 Planctomycetota bacterium | reverse complement strand
GAACACTCCACGAATTATTCGTGATGGCTTTTTCTGGATGGACAATGATATACAAGGCTTGGGTGAGTAATCGCCAGGTCTTTGGAGGGAGTCCACTTTCCGGGGAATGAACCTTCCATGCTGTTTGAATTCAAGAAAAACGCGGATTTCAAAGTGAATCCACCCTCCTCGGAAAAAATCCTGGGATATCTTAACTTTTCGGATGGAAGATGCGATCCGAAATGGCAGGCCTTGGTCAACGAATCGTTCGCGGCGGTTGAGCCTGATTCCAGACCTTGGGCGACATTGCTGGATCGCTGGTCTTCCGATCTTCGGAAGTTGTCGGAATCCGGTTCCCCCGGCTTTCGTGACATCAGGCAGGCGGCGAGCGCCATTGATCTCGCGCGGGAGTCGCTTGCCGCCTACAGGGCCTATCATTCCGATCTGTTGGCGCATTGCCAAGATTCAGAGTTATTTGGCTCCCTTTTTCTCGTTCGTGTCCTCGAGTCGGTCCTGAGGGTGATCCATGATGCCGGCACGCCCGGCGAAGCCGGTATTTCCGAGGCTTCAAGCCTTGCAGGCAGGGTTGTCCGCGACCTCAATGAATTTGTCGGGTACAGGCCCGTTGCCCTGCTGGAAACACGGAACACCGGGGAACCATACGAGCACGAGAAGCACCGCCCCGTGCCGGTCTACATTCGCGGGTGCGGTTTTGCCGCCGGGCCGGCGCAAAAGGTGGTTGAAAGGGCGTTCGCGTTCCTTCGGGAAACATCGCCCCAACTGCTCCGTGACGCCGGCATCGACCTTGAGCAAATTGAGGAACTGTCGGTGGACATGAGGTCCTACGATCATGGCCACCCCGCCAACCTGAGGCCCAACCAGGTGTTCGGCGAGTGGGACCCGTCGCGAATCGACATCAAGGGCAGGTATTCCCGGCTTGTGGTTCGGAAACTCATCTTTGACGCGATCGGGGATTGGGGACGGATCCGTTCATCCCTTGCCGATCCGGATGAATCGGTGTCGGAATCGGCCGCGGTCCTTTGCGGCACGATGCTGATGTCCAGCGGTGTGACGGGCGGCCACCCCGGCGCGCATGATTCAACCAAGCGCCTCGGCGACCTGCTGCCCGGAATCGCGCGTTACCGCGACCAGTTCTACCGTGAACTGCAGGAGCGCATGCCGCCCAACCACCTCGAGCGCCTGCGCGCGGAGGAGAAGCAGGTCAGGCAACCGTTTGGAAAAGTCCGTCAATTCCTCAACGCATGGATGGCGAGGCAAAGGGCCCTGCAGGTGCAACAACAGGCGATGGCGACACTGTTCGCCCGCCTGGGGCTTCCCGGCTCGAGCGCGCGGGAGGCAAGGAAAATCACGGTTTTGGCGCCGCGGTTCATGTGTGAACTGATCGCCGGAATGAAGCTGATGAAGTTCGAGGGGGAGCAGGGAAGGCTCGACTCGGCGGTCGGCCGGCTGCCCGCGGTGGTTCAGAAGCTCAGGCTCGGGATTTCCTGTGGCGCCCTGACCGACCCGTGGAATGTCCTTGGCTTCCAAGGGATGTTTCCGCTGAGCCCGGCGAGGGAGGACGCGACGCGCGACACGAGGCTTGACGACCTCCTTTCCATCGTCGAGAGGCTTTTCGAGTCGATGACCTTGCTCTGGGCCGAATCGGCTGCGCGGGGCGACGACGAGAGGGCCGGTTTCGTCTCGGGCCGGATGCGGGAACTGGCGGACTGGTGGGACAAATTCGCCACATACCGAGTCAGTGATGTTCGCTTTGTCAGGGGATCGCGGCACCTCAAGGCGGGACGCGGGGTGGCCGAGGCCCTGTCGCGGTGGCGGCAGCGGGGCTCGGCTCCGGCCGACATGGTGTTCTGGCAAAAGCAGGTCAGGTCCCTGCGCACCGCCCAGACCCATGCCTTGGCCGTGGAGGCCCTGCTGCGCCAGGGTGACTTGGCCGCCTCCCAGGGCCTGCTCGTGCACTGGATATCCCTGGCTGACAAGATCGGACTCGAGGACGGACAGCACAACTTCTACCGGCTCGCGTTCCAGTGGCTTGGCAAGGCGGCGACCATCGAGGAACCCTCGCAGGCGAGGGTGAGGCGGGTCGGATTGTTTCTTGGCCAGTTGGTTGTCAACGCGGGCGAAATGCTGGAAGTGCCGCGCGCCGGTGAATTCCTCACGGCGGTTCGCGAGGAGGATTGCGACCCGGATCATCGGGAGGATGACTTGCCGGTGTTCGAAACG
>JAGWVO010000560.1 GCA_018970845.1 Planctomycetota bacterium | reverse complement strand
GAAAACATCTTCGTCACTCAACAGTCCTTGGGCCTCGGCAAAGGGCAGAATCTTCTTCCGGACGGCGCGAAACTTTTCCACGGCCACGTAGCGCCGCAGCGATTCACGGACCATGTCGCTCACAGCCTTATTCTCCCTGCGGCTGAGCTTGTCCAAATCCCCTTTGAGTGTGTCGGGCAAACGAATGGTCAGTGTGGTCATGATGTTTGAGTGTGTAAGACATCGTAGTGCATGACGGCAGCGCGTCAAGCGGATGGCGCTACAAACGCATCTTTTTGCAGGAATTTTGACACCCGGCGGCAGGCATGGACACGAAACAACCTCTGCCGGAACAAACCAGCACTCAAACTCCGAACGAACGCCTTTGGACCGCCGATGACTTGGCCCGCTACATCGGTTGCAGCGTGAGGGAGATCCGCAACCTGCGCTACGCCGGTTTACCCACGATCAAGTTCCGGCACCTGATCCGATTCGAGGCCGAGGGCGAATGAGGCGAGAATCAAGATCGGTAGTTTTTTCATACCGGTGGATTGGTAAATTGGTTGGCTACTGGGCAGCGACGGCTTGGGAGGCAAAGGCAAAAACCGGCCAGCCGTTTTTGTCTTTGAGGTTGGCCAAGGCCACATCGCGCCATCCCATGCGAACGAATTTCGGCTCGGGAACGGATTGGGCGCTGACTTCGACGGTATCGCCCACGATCGCCGCCTCGGCTGCGACGAACTCTTTTCCGTCCGCAGACACCTCGAACCACGAGGGCGCCTTGCCGTCGTAGGTCACGAGGCCTTGGTCGATATCCCGAAATCCCACCACCACTTTTGAGCCTGAGCGTTTCGCCGAGGCGAAGCTCGGGCCTTTCGCAACCACATTCTTGCCGTATTGCGTCTTCAGCGCCAAATCCGCCAACCGCTCGCCGACGGGCTTTTTGTTTGGTGGGTGGATGTTGGTGGGTTGGATGCCGGTATCTTGAATCGCCACGATGCCCATGCCGGGAATTTCCTGCGACCCCCGATATTGGGCCGCCCAAATGGTATCGCCAAGGACGCTCGAACCTGGCTTGGACTGGCCGTTCATGTCATTCGGGGCGATCTGGACTTGGAGGATCGGGATGTCCTTCACCTGAAAAACCTGTGACCAACCCGCCGAGAGGGCCTGCAATTTTTGGAAGTAATCTGGCTGCCCGCAGTTTGACTCGCCTTGATACCAGATCGCGCCGCGGAGCGCGTAGGGAGCCACTGGCGAGATCATGGCATTCCAAATGCCGTTCTGTGTCTGCCCATAAATGGCGGGAGAGGCAGGGAGTCCCACCCAGCGCCCCTTCGCGGCCGCATTGGCCGCATCTTCGAGTTCCTTGGCCGCAGATTTCAAAGCAGCTTCCGCAGTCTTGGCGTCGGGGATGTTTCCGCGCCTCGGAATCGGAAGACCCATAGCTTTGTATCCCTCGTCCGGGATGAAGCACTCGATCCTCTGACCACCCCAGGGGCAATCAATAAACGCCACAGGAACCCCGAGTTCTTTTTGGAGCTTCACGGCAAAGAAAAACGCCGCTGAGGACACGCTGTTGGGTTGAGCGACCATCTCGGCGCAGTCCTTCCACTTTCCGCTGATGTCATCCAGCGGGTAGCCGGCGATGCAACGACTCACATGAAGCGCCCGCACGAGGCGGTTGTCCTTCTGCGTCTGCGCCTCGACCCATTCCTGTGGATTAGTTTCACAAAAAGTGAGCTGCATGTTGGACTGCCCGGAGGCCAGCCAGACCTCGCCGACGAGGACATCCTCAAGCTTGATCTCGTTTTTGCCCTTCACCGTCATCGTGCGGGATTCAGCGGAAGCCGGCATGGGATCGAGCCTCAGCATCCATTTGCCGGAGGCGTCGGGCAGAGCCTTCTTCACTTGTCCTGCGAATTCCACCGTCACTTCCTCGCCTTGGTCGGCCCAGCCCCAGATTGGAACCTCCCTGTCGCGCTGGAGCACCATTTTGCTGTCGATCGCTTTGGGTAGGGTGACATCGGCCTGCGCGAACGACGCGCAGCCGGCCAGTATGATTAACCAGTTTTGTTTTTTTAGTTTCATAAATTTAAGTCACGGCTTGAGATCGGCCCTGGCCAATTCGCCTTGGGTTTTTCCATCGGGCCCATCCACAGCAACAGGGCAAGGATTTTCGGAGCGGGGGTCGTCTTCATGGGCTGACTTACTTTTTCTCTTTTGAAGGCTGCAGGGCGTT
>JAGWVO010000559.1 GCA_018970845.1 Planctomycetota bacterium | reverse complement strand
GCGGCGCCGGCGCCCAAGGCCGAGGCGAAACCCGCTCCCTCGGCGGCCAAGGCCCCCGCCCCCTCTCCCGAGCCTTCACCCGCTCCCTCTGCCCCGGCAACGCCCGCGCCCTCCCCGGCTCCCGTGGCGGTCATCACTCCTCCGGCTCCGCAGGCCGCCCCCGTTGTCTTCAACACCCATGTCGTGGCCAGTCCCGGCACCCGTCGGCTGGCCCGCGAGATGGGCATCGACCTCACCCGCGTCGCCGCCACCGGACCCGGAGGCCGTCTCACCGAGGATGACCTCAAGAACCATGTTCGCGCCCAGGCGTCGGGCGGAGGATCCTCCGGTGTGCCCTCGGCGCCCCCCCTGCCCCGCTTCGAGGAACTTGGCCCCGTCGAGCGCCAGCCCCTTTCGGCCATCCGTCGCGCCACCGCCCGGCAAATGGCGATCGCCTGGAGCCAGATCCCCCATGTCACCCTTGACGATGTCTCCGACATCACCGACCTCGAGGCGTTCCGCAAATCACAGGACGGCAAGGGGCCCAAGCTCACGGTCACCGCGTTCGCCCTGAAGGCGCTCGCCATCGCCCTGCGTGAGTTCCCGGCGTTCAACAGCAGCCTCGACCTCCAGAACAACCATCTCGTCTTGAAGAGGTTCATCAATATCGGCGTGGCGGTCGACACCGAAGCCGGGCTGCTGGTTCCTGTTGTCCGCGATGTCGACAAGAAGTCTGTAAGGCAATTGGCGACCGACCTCACATCCATCGCCGAACGGGCCCGGGCCAAGAAGCTCGACTCGTCGGAACTCACCGGCGGCACCTTCACCCTGACCAACCTTGGCGGGATTGGCAGCACCGGTTTCACCCCGATCGTGAACTGGCCCGAGGTGGCCATCCTCGGACTGTCGCGGGGCCGACTCGAGCCCGTGTGGAAAAACGGCGCGTTCGTGCCGCGCCTCATAGTGCCGCTGTCCCTCAGCTTCGACCACCGCGTCATCGACGGTGCCGCCGCGGGCCGCTTCACCCGCCGGGTGGCCGACCTGCTCGAAAACCCTCTTTCCATGCTCGTTGACGCCTGATTGGAACCCAGCCCATGCAGACCATCCAGACGCAACTCCTCGTCCTTGGCGGCGGCCCCGGCGGCTACGCCGCGGCTTTCCTGGCCGCTGACCGCGGCTTTCAGGTCACCTTGGTCGATGCCTCCGGCAAGCTGGGTGGCACCTGCCTGCAGGTCGGCTGCATCCCGAGCAAGGCGCTCCTGCATGTCGCCAAGCTCATCGCCGAAGCCAAGGACGCTCCGCACTTCGGCGTGACTTTCGGCGCCCCCAAGATCGACCTCAAGGGAGTGCGCGGCCATTGGCAGAAGGTCACCGAAACCCTCACCAAGAGCCTCGCCAAGCTCGCCGAGGCCCGCAAGATCCGCTTCGTCCCGGGCCGGGGCAAGTTTCTGGATGCCCACACGGTGGTCGTTGACGACTCCACCCAGATCACCTTCGACCACGCCATCGTCGCCACCGGTTCCATTCCCGCCATGCCGCAGGCGTTCCAGATCGGCAGCAAGCGGGTCATGGACAGCACGGGCGCCCTGGCCTTGGAGGAAATTCCCGGCAGCCTGCTCGTGATTGGCGGCGGGTACATCGGCCTCGAGATGGGCACCGTCTACGCCTCGTTGGGCAGCAAGGTCACGGTGGTGGAAGGCACCGACGGCCTCATTCCCAATGCCGATCGGGACTTGGTCGCCCCGCTTCACAAGCGCCTCGAGGGCCTGTTCAGCAAGATCCTTCTCAAGCACAAGGTCTCCAAGATCGAGGAAGTGGGCAAGGACATCCGCGCCACCTTGGAAGACCCGAGCGGCAAGCCGATCATCGAGAACTTCCACCGGGTGCTGGTGTCGGTGGGCCGGAGGCCCGCCACCCGCGACTTGGGAATTGAAAAGGCCGGCATCGTGCTCGATGACAAGGGTTTCATCCCGGTGAACGCCCAGCGGCGCACGGCGGTGGAGCACATTTACGCCATTGGTGACTCCGCCGGCGAGCCTCAATTGGCCCACAAGGCCAGCTTCGAGGGCAAGGTGGCGGTGGAGGCGCTTTCCGGGGAACCCGTCGCCTACGATGTCGCCGCGGTGCCCGCCGTCATCTTCACCGACCCGGAAATCGCTTGGTGCGGCCTCACCGAGATGGATGCCCAGAAGCAGGGGATCGAGGTCAAGAAGCTCAAGATGCCCTGGGCGGGCAGCGGCCGCGCCCT
>JAGWVO010000558.1 GCA_018970845.1 Planctomycetota bacterium | reverse complement strand
GATGCCACGACCAAGCTCAGGCAGGAGAACGAGGGTCTGAGGAATTCCCAGACCGCCATCACCATCGAAAAGGCCTCGCCTTACCGTGTTGTCCGGATCGACCGCGATCCCCGGCAGATCTACATCAACATGGGCACCAATGTGGATGTCAGGCCCGGCGACCTCTTCTTTATCTTCGCGAATCTGGAAAACGGGCAGCCGGAAAAAACTCCCAAGGCCAAGGTCGTGATTTTGAGGGTTCTCGACAAAAGCCTAGCGCTGGCCGAGGTAAGCGAGATCAAGGACGCCGGTGGAAACCCGATCCGTGAGAACGACCATGTCGATAACGCCCTTTGGTCGCCCAACATGCGCAAGGCCTTGGCTAACCGCAAGCACATCGCCCTCCGGGGCCGCATGCCGCTCCGTGATCCAAATGTTGACAACACGATTGAACTGGTGAAGCGCCTTGAGGACATGGGCGTGATTGTCGACGCCTATATCGACTTCAATGACAAGGAAAACCCGCTTAAGATCAACACCTCGGGCGAGGGTATTTCAGAAAAGACCTTCTTGCTCATTGAGGGGGATGACCCGTTCAAGGCCGCGGCCAAGCCTGAGGACAACGCCTACAAGGCCATGCGCAAGGTGGATGACGCCGCGCGCGACTTCAATGTGAGGCGGATGTCTCTTGCCGGATTTTTGCAATCGGTGGGCTGGGACAAATAGTTCGCACGTCATCGCAGAGATTTTGCCATTCGCGCGTTGGGCTTATTGGTGCCATCCACCATGCTTGTCGCCAACCTTGGCGACATTCGCTTCCCTTGAATCGGCCATGCTGACAGGCTAAAAACCGATATCAGGCCGCCTTAGCTCAGCTGGTAGAGCGACGCTTTCGTAAAGCGTAGGTCGCGGGTTCGAGTCCCGCAGGCGGCTCTCTGCTTCACCTGACCTTCAACAGTTCTCCCTCATCCAAATCCAGCCTGTAAAGCACTTGGTTGTAGTTGTACCGAGGCGTCCTGTGCGGGTTTCCAGAGAACTCGTTCGTGTAGGTCCCTTCAAAGTGAATGATCCGACCCCCCATGCGGTCGAGAAACTCATGATGGTTGATGTTGTAAAGCGATTGCCTGTCATGGGTGGCGACCCGCGCGGCCTTGGCGAACGGCCCTGTCGGTTCATCCGATTCCGCGTACCAAACCTCTCCTAGGAATGACGACTTTCCCATCGCCTGGCAGGCAAGCAGAACCCATTTCTTGCGGTGGGCATTCCAGCGCACCGTGCCGCTGTGCAAGCGGATTCGTTCATCCGGACGATTGCCATCCGCAGGGCAAAACCTTGACTGGCCGGGCTTGATCCGGCCTTCCTTGATCCAGCGGTCTTCCATCGCGGAGTCGCAGGGGGGAAGTTCCTTTTGCCAGCGCCAAAGTGGCGCCCCGTTATCTCCCAGGCTGGGGCTTGGTTTGCTCGGATCACTGGTCGCGGCCAGGCATGTGAAAGCCTCGTAGGCGGCCGGATTCAGGATGTCTTCAAGCCGGGCCCTTACACGGACATTCGGATTTGGACTTCCAAACAGAAGCCAATCCTCGCCGTTCTTGCCGATGGCGATCGGATGC
Source organism: Planctomycetota bacterium (assembly GCA_018970845.1). GTDB lineage: Bacteria > Planctomycetota > Planctomycetia > Gemmatales > Gemmataceae > REEB421. The sequence goes on along the minus strand of JAGWVO010000558.1, from coordinate 641 downwards.
CCCGACGGATGGCGCCAGGTTTCCTTCAGTGGCAATTCCTTGGCCACCCGGAAGACTCCTTCGCCCATCTGGAACAGGGCGATTCCGTGCTCCAGTTCATCCGCAAGACCCTTGCGTCGGGAATAGTGCGCCACGAGGGCATCCTTCCCAGCCTTGTCCTTCACCACGCAGGGGGCATTGATCCAAATGACTCCTTCAGGGCGCTCCTTGAGGGGCATCATGTTGCGGGCAAAGCCTGATGGGTCGGTGAAATACCTGAACGCGATGCCGTTTTCGGGGTTTTGTTCCGGGCGATCAGGATTCGGAACCGGCGTCAGGGCGCCAGCCATGCGAAAGATGCCCAGCGGATATTCCATCCGCGAGGTGTCGCCCCACAGCCAGAGGATTTGGTTTCCCAGGCGCGCGGTTTGGACGGAATCCTGTCCCGCAACCAGTCCAGGGTTGGTGTTGCCTGTCAGCGGCACGCTGTGGCCGAGCAGGACCGAGTCGCGGTAGAGTCCTTCGCCAGTGAGGCGGCAAAGCCTGTGGGCCAATTGGTTTCGCCGGATCTTGATGACGCTTGTTTCACCGGCCTTGGGCGTGACCCGGATTCCGGCAAAACCGAATCCATCCTTGGGAATTTCGTAGCCATGGGACCTGAC